>JBQCCH010000094.1:0-4238 GCA_051962375.1 Tepidisphaeraceae bacterium | reverse complement strand
CGATGCCAGCACGCAAACCGCGATGTCGCCCGCGCTGCTGAGCGTCGTCGGCGGCTTGCTGTTTTGCGGGGCGATCGGCAAGAGCGCGCAATTTCCATTGCACACCTGGCTCCCTGACGCGATGGCCGGCCCGACGCCCGTCAGTGCTCTCATTCACGCGGCCACGATGGTGGCGGCTGGCGTCTATTTGCTCGCGCGCATCAGTCCCATTCTCACGCCCGATGCGCATCTGTTCATCACCGTGATCGGCGCGGTCACGATTGCGATCGGCACCTTGTGCGCGTTGGCGCAGCGTGACTTGAAGCGGGTGTTGGCATTTTCGACGATGGCCCAACTGGGCTACATGGTGCTGGCGATCGGCGTCGGCAGTTGGGTGGGCGCTTCGTTTCATCTATTGACCCATGCGTTTTTCAAGGGGCTGTTGTTCCTGGGTGCGGGGATGGTCATTCATGCGATGCACCATGAGACGCGCTTCGAGAAATTTGGCGGGCTGTACAAGCGGTTGCCGGTCACGGCGGTGACGTTTGCGATCGGGGGTCTTGCAATGTCGGGGGCACCCTATCTCAGCGGCTTTTACAGCAAGGAGATGATCCTCGCTCACGCTGCTGCTTGGACGACGCTGGCGTCGACGGGCGGGCGGGGTGTTTTCTTCCAACTGGTGCTGTGGGTGCCGGTGCTGGGCGCTTACATCACGCCGATCTATCTCGCCCGGGCATGGATGCTGACGTTTGCCGGCAAACCGAGAGACCGCGAATTATTTCATCACGCGAACGAGCCGGGGGTCATGTCATTTCCGCTCGTCTTGCTGGCGGGCATGACGATTGTGGCCGGGTACAGCTGGTTTCCGATCCAATCGATGGTGGAAAGCGCCGCGGTGGAGACGCAGCACAACGTTCAGGCGACCGCGCCCCAGATCAATCCGATGAACGCCACCTGGCCGACCCTTTCGTCGCCGACGGAAGTGCTGTTTGATGCCAGGGACGGGATTGACGTGAAGCAGGCGGAGCGTTCGCCGATCGAGCGCCAGGTGCAGGCCGGCTATGAACGAGCGGCGATGCTGACCAAATGGTCGTGGCTGATCGGTACGCTGATCGGGATCGTCGCCTATGCCAGAGGGTTTGCCCTGACCGACCGAATGGCTCGGTTCGCGCCCTTCCGCGAGATTCGGCTGTGGCTGCGGAATCGCATGTTCTTCGATGACCTGTACGATTTCGTCTTCGTGGGCAGCGTGGAATTGCTTTCGAGTCTGTGGATCGCGATCGACGCACGGTTGCTCGATCCGTGCATCGACGGGCTCACCCGGGCGACGGTCGCACTGAGCCGAGGCGTGGCGTGGACGGATGATCGAGTGGTGGATGGGGCGGTGCGTGGCGTCGCCGCGATCGCGTGGCAGGGGGGGCGGGCGTTGCGATCGTCGCAGGGCGGCCGCGTGCGGGTGTATGTGGCGTGTGCGATCGGTGCGATCGCGATACTCTCTGGCGGCCTGGTTGTTGCGCTGTGTTTTTAGTCCCGGAAAACGATGGAACTGATTCGTCAGAATCTTCTGAGTGTGCTGATTTTTCTCCCGCTGGCTGGTGCGTTGCTGACGCTTGCCCCGCTCAGTGCGAAGGCGACGCGCATCATTGCCCTGAGCGTTTGCGGCGCGGTCCTGCTGCTGGCGTGCCTGCTCCCGCTACCCGGCATTTTTGACTGGGCCAGGGCCGGCACATACAGCTACGAAGCGTCGGGCGGCGTCGTGCAGTTGGTGCAACGAGCGGCCTGGATTCCTTCGATCAATTCGGAGTACCTCGTCGGCATGGACGGCCTGAGCATGCCGCTGGTCATTCTCAGCGCATTCATCTTTGTGTTGGCGGTGCTCGCGTCCTGGCGGATGGACCATCGCGTCCGCGGTTATTTCTCGTTGCTGCTGTTGCTGGAAACGGGCGTGCTGGGCACGTTCCTGTCGCTGGATCTTTTGCTGTTTTTCATCTTTTTCGAGCTATCGCTGCTGCCGATGTATTTCCTGATCGGCATCTGGGGCGGGGCTCGGCGAGACTACGCGGCCATCAAATTTTTCGTGTACACGTTCGTCGGATCGATCGCGATTCTGTTGGCGATCATCGGCATTTACCTGCGGGCCGGCAGCTTTGACTTGATTCACTTACCGGTGCTGTTGCAGGGAGTGGTTGCGGAACATCCGGCCTGGGCGATGACCATGTTCGGGCTGCTGGTGGTCGGGTTCCTGGTCAAATTGCCCGCGATGCCGCTGCACACCTGGCTGCCGGACGCTCACGTCGAAGCGCCGACGCCGGTTAGCATGATCCTTGCCGGCGTGCTGCTGAAACTGGGCGGGTATGGCCTGCTCCGCATCGCGTGGCCGCTTTTCCCGCAGCAGGCGCACCGGGCTGCCATGCTGCTGTGCGTCATCGCCGTCATCTCCATCCTCGGCGGCGCTCTGTGCGCCCTGGGACAGCGCGACTTTAAGCGACTCGTCGCTTACTCATCCGTGTCGCACATGGGGCTGGTGCTGCTCGGCTGTGCGATCCTGACCCCCACGAGCATCAGCGGGGCGTTGTTCATGATGGTCGCGCATGGCCTGACCAGTGCGGCGCTGTTTTTCATCGTCGGCGTGATCTATGAACGCGCTTCGCACCGCGATCTTACCCGGCTGGGGGGCATCGCTCGGAAGATGCCGGTTTACGCGGGGCTTTCAGGGCTGATCATTTTCGCGAGCTTGGGACTCCCGGGCTTGTGCGGGTTTGTTGGCGAAATGATGGTGCTCCTCGGCACATTTGCAGCCCAGGTGCCGGGCGCGCACGCCGCAATCGGGCCGGCGTGGGCAATTGGTATCATTGGGAGCCTGGCGGCGTTGGGAATCGTGCTGACGGCTGCGTACATGCTATGGACATTGCAGCGCGTCTTCTGGGGAACGTCGCGCGATGAATCGGCCGCGTTACCTGACCTTGGCCCGACAGAATCACTCGTTCTGTGGCCGCTTAGCGTGGCCGCCATCGCGCTGGGGATCCTGCCGTGGGCGTTTGTGCTCATGTTCACCGATAGCACGGTCACCGCGTTGACGAAGGTGTTTCCGTGATAGCAACGCCGACGACGACCGAACTCGTCTTTGTCTCGCCCGAGATGACGCTGGCCGCCACCAGCGTGGCGGTGATGCTCGCGCCGTTCCTGCTTCGCCGGCATGTCAATGTAGTCGGCGGTGCGATCACGGGCATTGGGTTGCTGGTCGCACTGGGCTTCGCATTCGCGACGACGTCGCCTCACGGCGTGATGTTCAACGGCCTGGTGACGGCCGACTCCGCGGCGATGGTCTGGAAGCAATTGCTGCTGATCTTCATGATCGGCGTGCTGGGCATTTGGTCCGGCAGCACCCGCCGGACGTTGTCGCCGGGCGATGCGCCGGAGTTCTTTGTGCTGATGCTGTCGGCCGCCGTGGGCATGATGCTCATGGGCGAGACAACGCACTTGCTGATGATGGTGCTGGCGATGGAGATCGCCTCCATGCCCAGTTACGTGTTGGCCGCTTTCCGGAAGCGCAATCGACGTTCGGCGGAGTCGGGACTTAAATTCGTCCTCTTTGGTGCGGTCGCGACCGCCACGATGCTCTACGGAATGTCGCTCTTATATGGCAGCGGCGGGTCGCTGGACCTGACGACCATTGCCCGAGCGCAAGCGAACGACATCTCCGGCATGGCGGGCATCGGGCTTTTGCTCTTGCTCATGGGGCTGCTGTTTAAGGTCAGCGCCGTGCCGATGCATTTCTGGTGCCCGGACGTGTTTGAGGGCGCGCCCGTCGATGTCGCCGCGTTTTTGTCGGTCGCCAGCAAGGGGGCTGCGATCGTGTTGCTTTTGCGGCTCACGACCGCCTGGGCTGAGGCCGCGCCGGCGACGGAACACGGGGTGATGCAAGTGCTCGCTGTCATCGCCGTGATTACCACGACGGTGGGCAATTTTGGTGCGCTGCGTCAGAACAGTGTCCGTCGAATCCTGGCGTATAGCTCGATCGCCCACGCCGGCTACATGTTGAGCGCGCTGGCGTTGCTCGAACCGGGGCGGGCCGCGGTCATTGCGTATCTGATCATTTACGCGGTGATGAACGCTGGGGCGTTTGCGGTTCTGGCGGAAGTCGAGAGCGATGCCGGTTCGGATGACGTGAAGGCATTCAATGGTCTGATCGCCAGATCGCCGTCGGCAGCTCTTGCCTTGGCGATTTGCCTGGTCAGCCTGGTGGGGCTTCCGCCGGC
>JBQCCH010000093.1:0-2237 GCA_051962375.1 Tepidisphaeraceae bacterium | reverse complement strand
ATCGTCAGCACCACGCCCAGCAGAACACCGCCGGCTAGCTGGCTTGCGATCGCGTAGGAAGACGTTTCGTGCGATTGCAGCCGATCCAGCAGCAGCATGACGCACGGCAGCGCAAGCCCGTCATTGAGCCCGCTTTCCACGTTCAACAATTGCTTCACCCGCCCCGGCACGCGTCGCGATCCGACGATGGCTGCGGCCAGTACCGGGTCGGTCGGGCTCAGCACCGCGCCCACCAGCAACGATTGCAACCACGGCAGATCCGTCAGCATCTTGGTCAGCAGCGCGGTCAGCAATAGCGTCAGCGGCAACCCCACAAACAATGCCCGCCCCGGCAAGTGCCAAACCGATCGCAATTCGCTCAACGGCATGCGCATCGCGTCCGTGAACAGCGTGCTGACCAGCGCCACCTCGGCCACGTGCTGCACAAACACATGGCTCGGCGCCAATTCCGTAAATCGGCCCGCGGCAAGGACCAACCCAACAAAAAGAAACAGCACGCTCGTCGACAGCACGCTTCTTCGGGTCAAGTCCGACACCAACACTGCCACCATCAGCGTGACTGCATATACCGTCACTAGAGCCATATCGTGTTCCGTAGCAAATTTCGGTCCGTGTCCATCGCGTCACCCCGCACATCATTCGTCTGATTTTTGCGTTTACTGCGACAAAATGAATTTAATCGGAACTATTTGTCGCTTGGCCAGTCATCGCGCCCTACGAATTGAACTGACATGTCTGTTGAGAGTCGGACTCGACCGCTCGAGCAGATTTTAGGTCGCAGATCTCAATTCTTTGAGGAGCAATGCCATGGATTAGAAACGCCAAGATCACATGTCCGGGACGTTGATCCGCGAATCAGCGTCGCTTCACGCTATCGCCGCAAAACAAGCACTTTTTGGGGACTTTCAGGTCATGCCGTCGCGAATCGAAGATTATGCCTTGATTGGAGATTGCCATACCGCGGCGCTGGTTGCTCGCGATGGCTCCATCGATTGGCTTTGCCTGCCGCGCTTCGATTCCGGCGCCTGTTTCGCCGCCCTTCTGGGAACCAACGATCACGGCCGCTGGCGAATCGCGCCGGCGGCTCCGGTGATCTCAACCACACGTCGCTACCGCGACGGCACGCCGATCCTCGAAACCACATTCACCACCGAAGACGGCGAAGTCACCGTCATCGACTTCATGCCGCGACGGACTCAGCAGCCGGACCTTGTCCGCATTGTCGTCGGAAAACGCGGCCACGTCCGGATGCGCACGGATATGACGTTGCGATTCGATTATGGCGCTGCCGTTCCGTGGGTGCGACACACCGATGAGCGGGACGGCATCCGCGCGACGGCAGGGCCGGACACGGTCACGCTCCGCACCAGCGTTGCGCTGCGGGGAGAGCACCTGAGCACTGTCGGCGAGTTTGACGTCACGCCGGGCAGTCGGGTGCCTTTTGTTTTGGCCTGGCAACCGACATATGAATCCGCACCTCCGCCCCGCAATCCGGAAGATGCACTGCGGGAGACCGAGTCATGGTGGCAAGAGTGGTCCGGGCGATGCACGTACGACGGCAAATGGCGCGATGCGGTGCTCCGATCCCTCATCACGCTCAAAGCCCTCACTTATGCGCCCACCGGCGGCATCGTCGCCGCTCCAACGGCCTCGCTGCCGGAACAGATCGGCGGCGAGCGCAATTGGGATTACCGCTACTGCTGGCTCCGCGATGCGACCTTCACGCTGATGGCGCTTGATGTCGGCGGATACACCGAAGAAGCCCGGGCCTGGCGGAAGTGGCTCCTCAACGCCGTCGCCGGCCGGCCCGATGACATGCAGATCATGTACGGCATCGCCGGCGAACGCCGCCTGCCTGAATGGACCGCCGATTGGTTGCCCGGCTACGAACAGAGTCGCCCCGTCCGCTTTGGAAACGCCGCCTTTCAACAACATCAGACCGATGTCTACGGCGAGCTGATCGACGCGCTCTTTCAAGCCCGGCACATGGGCCTCAATGAAAATGACGACGTCTGGCACATCGAACGCCACTTGATCAATTTCCTTCAGGACCACTGGGAAGATGCCGACCGCGGCATCTGGGAAACGCGGGGCCCGGAGCGACAATTCACGTTGTCCAAAGCCATGTCCTGGGTCGCCATGGATCGGGCAGTCAAAACGATCGAACAATTCGGCCAACCCGGCGACCTGGAGACCTGGCGCAAGACCCGCGACCGCATCCACGCCCAAGTCTGCGC
>JBQCCH010000092.1:0-8760 GCA_051962375.1 Tepidisphaeraceae bacterium | reverse complement strand
CTTCTAATGTAACGCTCGAGGTGAAGTTATGGAGAAAATGCTGTGGACCGGTCTTGCGACGCTGTGGGTGCTGGTGTTCGCCACCGCGTTGTATGCCTCTCCCCTGCAGACCTCGCCGGCGATCGCTCGGTCTGCTGATCCGACCGGGGCGGTGCAGGTGGCGAATGTCCAACTGGCGGCGGCCCCTGCGTTGCGCCCAACGCACGTGCTGGGCGGCGAGCCGACGCCCGAGCTGCTGGGCTTGGTGCTGGGTGCCCTCATCAGCCTGCGGCTGGTCGCCAAGCGTCGTCCGATCTAGCTTTTTCTTAGGGGTATCGACTCGCAGCCTTTTTTTTGCAACCGTTGAGGAACGCCGCCGCATCTCGGGATGCAATTTCGAACCCACGCGATGGCGTGCCGATCAGAGGTGTCCGAATCCTCGGCGTCCCGCACAGAGGCATGCCGATCAGACCGTTTGCAATTCTTTCAATTGACGGGGGCTTAGGGGTGCCTTGGTTTTGAGCAGTTCCATAAACGCGTCAAACAAATAGGCCGCATCGTGCGGGCCGGGGCTGGCTTCGGGGTGGTACTGGACGCTGAACATCGGCAGCTTGCTGTGGCGGAAGCCGGCGACGGTCTGGTCGTTCAGATTGATGTGAGTGACCACCCCACCGTTCGCTTCGAGCGAATTTTTATCGACCGCGAAGCCATGATTCTGGCTGGTGATTTCTACGCGACCCGTGTCCAGGTTTTTGACCGGCTGATTGCCGCCGCGGTGTCCGAACTTGAGCTTGTAGGTGGTCGCACCGATGGCCCGAGCGAGCAATTGATGCCCAAGGCAGATGCCGAAGATCGGCAGGTCATTCATGACGCCTTGGATGGGCTTGACCGCGTAGTCCAACACGGCCGGATCGCCGGGGCCATTGGACACGAACAGGCCGTCGGGTTTGGCGCGGCGGATGTCGTCGGCGGTCGCATCGGGGGGCAGAACCGTGACCTTAACGCCCCGCTCGGCGAGGTGTCGAAGGATGTTGTGCTTGGCGCCGCAATCCATCGCGACGACGTGCAAGCCATCGCCGCGGCGAGATGCGCCGAATTTCCACTCGACGTCGTGCGGCTTGTCCCACTCGTACGCGGCATCCGGCTTGACCGCCTGCACCCAGTCGGCCCCTTCCATGCCGGCCGCCGCCCGGGCTTTTGCGACCAGGTCGACGTCGCTGATGGAATCCGTCGTCAGGATGCCCCGCATCGACCCGTTGATCCGCAGCCGCCGCGTCAGCGCCCGCGTATCGATCCCGGCAATGCCGATGATGTTGTTCTTTTTCAGGTACTCATCGAGCGACGCGTTCGCCCGGTAATTGCTGTGCAGGGGCGCGAGTTCTTTGACAATAAATCCGCTGACATGCGGACGCCGGCTTTCGACGTCGTCGAGGTTCACGCCGTAGTTCCCGATCAGCGGGTAGGTCATCGTGACGATTTGCCCCTTGTACGAAGGGTCGGTCAGGATTTCCTGGTAGCCGGTCATCGAGGTATTGAAGACGACCTCGCCCTGCGACGTGCCGGTCGCGCCGAACGCGTGGCCGGTAAATACCGTTCCGTCTTCCAGGGCAAGCTTGGCGATGCGGGGTTCGGTCATGGTCGGGCGATTATAGGGATTCCGCCGCAGCATTCACGTCTCGCCCGGTTCGGCGATGAAATTCTTCAGCGCCGGGATGACGAACGGTCACTGTGGCGGCGGCGGCGAGATCGCGGCGGTCAGGAAATGAACCGACTGAGGCGCTGCCGGATGACGTTCGCCGGGTGAAGACCGACGAGCCGATCCACTTCCTGGCCCCCCTGAAGAATCACCAGCAGCGGGATGCTGCGGGCCTCAAATCGTGCGGCGGTGGCGGGGTTTTCGTCGACGTTGAGCTTCGCCACCCGAAGCCGGCCGCCGTACTCATTGGCGAGGATCTCCAAGGTCGGCGTCAGCGTTCGACACGGGCCGCACCAAGGCGCCCACAGATCGAGCAGAACGGGGACGGTGGACCCGGCGACCAAGGTGGTGAAGGTCGCATCCGTCACGACGACCGGCCCGCCCGAGGGGAGCGCCGGCAGCGGCGAGCGACATCGGCCGCAGACGGGGGCATCGCCGTGCGAGACGCGATCCCGCGAAACCCGGTTGTTGGCCCCGCAGTGGGGACAGCGAACAAGTTGTTCTGTCGTTGCCATCAACCCGAATGGTAGCACTGGATTTCGACCCTGGCGACGAGCGCCCGCCGGCACGCTAAATCAAGCGAGCGGCCAATCACGACGCCAGGAGAAATCGCCAAGCGAACACACGGTACGAAGAGTCCAAGCAAAACGCCGCCATCCGGGCAGGATAGCGGCGTTTGAATACGGTAAGCAGGCGGCTGGGATTACAGGCGTTCGATCTGCCAGTATTCCAGTTCCAGCGGGGTCGGGCGGCCGAAGATCGTGGTGATGATGCGGACCTTGCCCTGTTCGCCGAGGATTTCGTCGACTTCGCCTTCGAAGTTCTCGAAGGGGCCGTTGACGACCTTGACTTTGTCGCCCTTGTTGTAGCGGGTATCCAGACGCGGCGCGGTGTCAGCGGCGGCTTCGACGGCCTGGAGCATCTTGTCCCGGTCCATCGGAGTCATCGGTACGGGCTTGCCGTCGGAGCCGATGAAATCGCCCACGCCATCGGTTTCCTTGATCGTGAACCACACCTTCTCAGGAATCCGGCCGTCCGCTTCGGGCTCGATTTCGATGAACACGTAACCCGGATACAGCTTGCGATCGCTTTCACGCTTGACGCCGCCCTTCATCGACCGAACGGCTTCGGTGGGCACAAGGATTCGGCCGACGAAATCTTCGAGGCCTTCAATCTTCACCTTGCGGGTGAGGCCTTCGCGAACGCGGTCTTCCTTGTTGCTGGCGACTCGGAGGACGTAAAAGTGTTTCATAATTGCTCAGGCGTCAGGAATAGGCGTTCAAATCGGAGCGGGCTGTCGCCTGATCTCCATTACGACAACAGACCGACTTTCAGCAGGCCGATCGATTGGAAGATCAACCCGGTGATGACATCGATCGCAAACAGGATGGCCACCAGCATGAAAAGAAAGAGGATGACGACACGGGTCGATCCGATCAGTTCTTCGCGGGTGCCCCAGCTCACCTTCTTCATTTCCACGTCGGTGGCAATGAGGAACTCGGCGTTCTGGGGCTTGTTCATCAGCACCCAGGCGACCAACACGCCGGCCAGCGAGACGACCGCCGTGATGCCGGTGATCACCGATTTGTTCTGCGTGAACGTGCCGGACTGTTGATAGGTGAAGACGCCCAACACCACGATGATGAGCAACGCGCCAATGGCGGTGCCCATTCGGGTCCAGTAGCCTTGGCCGTACTTATAGATGGTGAGGAAGCCGTGCTTCTGCTCGCGAACGACGGGCAGTTCCCGTTCTTCCTGCTCTTCGATTGCATCGGCCACGGCGATCTCTTCTTTGTTCTGGGTGGCGAACGACATCAGGCTCCCTGGAGGCCGAACCAACGGCTTAGGCCGTTGTCAGTGCTCTGGGACGACGGCCCAAGTCACCGGAGTCGGCCGTCGGTTTGCCGGTCACGACACAGCACGCCGGGCAGGAATCGAACCTGCAACCTGCCGCTTTGGAGACGGCCGCTCTGCCAATTGAGCTACCGGCGTGTCAAGAAAATCGGCAGCGAGTCATTAGCAGTCGATCGCCGAAGAATTATCTTCACAATCGACTGCCAACGACCCACGCCCGAAAGTCTTATTTGCGTTTCACTTTGTGCAGCGTGTGGCGCCGGAGCTTCGGGTTGAACTTCTTGATTTCAACCTTCTGCACGCCGCCGGCCACTTTGATCTGGGTGCGGTAGTTCAGGTCACCCGTTTCGGTGCACTGCAGCCAAACCCATTCGCGATTTTCTTTAGCCATTGTTGATACCAGTGGAGAGTTAGCAGTGGAGAGTCGAGAGCGAAGACCGAAGTCTTCAACTCTCCACTCTCCACTCTCAACTACTGAACTATTCCAAAATCTTCGTCACGACGCCCGAGCCGACGGTCTTGCCGCCTTCACGGATGGCGAAGCGAAGCTTCTCTTCCATGGCGATCGGGCTTTGCAGCTCGACTTCGATGGAGACGTTGTCGCCCGGCATGCACATTTCGGCGCCGCCGAGCAGCTTGGTTCCGCCGGTCACGTCGGTGGTGCGGAAGTAGAACTGCGGGCGGTAACCCGTGAAGAACGGGGTGCTGCGGCCGCCTTCTTCCTTCGTCAGGATGTAGACTTCGCCGGTGAACTTCTTGTGCGGCGTGATCGACTTCGGAGCCGCCAAGACCTGGCCGCGTTCCACGTCATCCTTCTGGATGCCGCGGAGCAGGATGCCGACGTTGTCGCCGGCGATGCCCTTGTCGAGCGTCTTCTGGAACTGTTCCACGTCGGTGACGACGCTGGTCTTTTCGCTGCCGAAGCCAACGATCGCGACGTTGTCGCCGGTCTTGACTTCGCCGCGTTCGATACGGCCGGTCACGACGGTGCCGCGGCCCTTGATCGAGAACACGTCTTCGATCGGCATGAGGAACGGCTTGTCCGTTTCACGCTGCGGCATCGGGATCCAGCTGTCGAGCGTCGACACCAGTTCGTCGATCGGGGCGTTGGCCTTGTCGTCGCTGGGGTTGTCCAGGGCGGGCTTGGAGCTGCCCTTGACGATCGGGGTGGCATCGCCGTCGAAGCCGTACTTGCTCAGCAGTTCGCGAACTTCCATCTCGACGAGGTCGAGCAGTTCGGCGTCGTCGACGAGGTCGACCTTGTTGAGGAACACCACGATCTTCGGCACGCCGACCTGACGGGCGAGCAGGATGTGCTCGCGGGTCTGGGGCATCGGGCCGTCAGCGGCGGACACGACCAGGATCGCGCCGTCCATCTGGGCCGCGCCGGTGATCATGTTCTTGATGTAGTCGGCGTGGCCGGGGCAGTCGACGTGGGCGTAGTGACGTTCCGGGGACTCATATTCCACGTGCGAAGCGGCGATCGTCACCGTCTTGGTGGCGTCACGGTCGATACCGCCCTTGGCGATGTCCTTATAGCTCTTCGCCGTCGTGCCGTACTTCGCGGCCGAACGGGCCGCCAAGGCGGCGGTCAGCGTCGTCTTGCCGTGGTCGATGTGACCGATCGTGCCGACGTTCACGTGCGGTTTTTTGCGTTCGAATACACCCTTAGCCATGATTCAGTCTCCAAAATGATTTTCGATTTTCGATTTGCGATTTGCGATCGTGCGACGGGCCGCCAGTCGGTCCTCAATCAATCGCAAATCGCAAATCCAAAATCTCAAATCCGAACAAAGCTGGTAAAGGGGCTTGAACCCTTGACCTCGTCCTTACCAAGGACGCGCTCTACCACTGAGCTATACCAGCGGCCATTAAACAAAAACGCTGCGGCGCGGACCGCAAGCGTAAGGGGTTAGAAGTATAAATCCACCAGCGGCAATGTCAATTCCCGCGGACGCGGATGTTTATTCCTCCCGTTCGCGCTCGTAAAGTTGCCGGAGTTGGCCTAAAAATCAAGGGATGAAGCCGCTGAAAATCTGGTCCAATCAACAGTTTCCGCACGATCTGGTCCGCCAGATCGAGCAAGGCGTCGCCCCGCACACGATGGCGTGGAGCCAGTCCAAGAGCGAATCGGTCCTCACCGCCGGCGGTCCGGACCCGGCGGCGCGAGAGGCTGAGATTCTCTACGGCCAGCCCGATCCGCAGGATGTCCTGGCCTCGTCCAGCGTGCGGTGGGTGCAACTGACCTCGGCCGGCTACACGCGGTATGACGACCCGGCATTCCTGGACAATCTTCGGAAGCGGGGGATCGCTTTTTGCAACGCGTCCCCGGTGTTTGACGAGCCGTGTGCCCAGCACGCAATGGCGATGCTCATGAGCCTCGCCCGCGGACTGCCGGCCACCTGGGCGGATCAGCCCGCGCATCGGTGGGATACGCCGCCCCACCGCCGGCGGTGCTTCCTGCTTGATCGGCAGAAGGTGTTGCTCGTGGGCTATGGCGCGATCGCCCGACGGCTGGCGGAACTGCTGTCCCCTTACCGGATGGACGTGCTCGCCTTCCGTCGAAACGTGCGCGGCGACGAAAATGTTCGAACGTTGCCCATCGAACAGATCGATCAGCATCTTCCGACCGCCGACATCGTTTTCAACATTTTGCCCGCGTCATCATCGACCCGGCTGTTTTTCAATGCCGAGCGATTTTCCGCTCTCAAGCCCGGCGCCGTCTATCTGAGCATCGGTCGCGGCGATACGACCGATCAGCCGGCCTTGATCCAGACGCTCCAGTCCGGGCAGCTCGGTTACGCCTATCTCGATGTGACCACCCCCGAGCCCCTGCCGCCTGATAACCCGCTGTGGGACGCCCCCCGCTGCTACATCACCCCGCACACCGCCGGCGGCACTTCCGATGAAATGCAGCGACTGGCGGACGCTTTTCTGGCCAACCTGAAGCGCTTTAACGAAAGCGCCCCGCTGCTCGGCCGGATCGTCTGACGGCGAAGATGCCGCGTCCGGATGGACTGCGTAAAACAAACGTCGGCCGCCCGAGTAATCGAGCGGCCGACGGACATTTTTGAACCCGGCGATTGTGTTCCGGCCCTGGTCTACCGATCAAATTGCGCATCAAACGCGATCGCGCTCGGCTTGAAATTGATTTTCTTCACGAACGCTGCCGCCTCGGTCGCGCCGTGTTCGCGATCCATGCGGCTGTCTTCCCATTCCACACTGAGCGGGCCGTCGTACTTGATGTCGTTCAGGGCGACGATGATTTCTTCAAAATTCACGTCACCGTGGCCGAGCGAGCGGAAATCCCAGTAGCGGCGCGGGTCGGCAAACGTGGTGAACCCGCCGAACACACCCACCGTGCCGTCGCCGTGGCCGAACCAGGCATCCTTCATGTGCACGTGATAGATCCGGTCGGCAAACATGCGGATGAATTTCACGTAGTCGACGTGCTGATAGATCAGGTGGCTCGGATCGAAGTTGAACCCGAACCGCTTGTGATTGCGAACCGCTTCCAGCGCCCGCTGGGCCGTCACGATGTCGAACGCGATTTCCGTCGGGTGCACTTCCAGCGCGAAGTTCACGTCCTGCTCATCAAAGGCATCGAGGATGGGCCCGAAGCGCTTGGCGAAATCGTCGAAGCCTTTTTGCCAGTATTTTTGATCCGTCGGCGGGAAGGCGTAAATGCTGTGCCACACGCTGCTGCCGGTGAAGCCGTTGACGACCATCGGAAAGCTGATCTTGTCCGGCGAGGCGTTGCGGAACTTGCGCGCGGCCTTGGCGGTGTCGATCATGCGCTGGGCGGCCCGCTTGCGGACGCCTTCCGGGTCGCCGTCGCCCCAGACTTCTTCCGGGAGAATCGACTTGTGGCGCTCGTCGATGTTGTCACAGATCGCCTGGCCGACCAAGTGAGCGCTGACGGAGTAGGACGTCAGCTGGAAATCCTTCAAGATTTCCCATTTTGTCTTGCAGTAATTGTCGTCGGCCAGGGCTTTGTCGACTTCGAAATGGTCGCCCCAGCAGGCGAGCTCCAAGCCGTCATACCCGAAGGACTTGGCCTTGGCGCACAACGTTTCGAACGACAGATCGGCCCACTGGCCTGTGAACAGGGTTACGGCACGTGACATGAATCTCCTTCGCGTAAATCAGATTCGGAATCACACACGGAGCGGCGCGGCCTGTCAACCATCGACCGCGCGAAACGCACTGCGCGGCGCATCGCTGCCGATCCATTCCGGGGCCGGCCATCGCGAGTCCGTGCTTACGCGGGCTTGACGACGAAATTCTCCCCGGTTTTTGCCTGTCCCGACTTCAGATTGACCGAAAACACGGTCGTCGTCGGCGTGATGACCTGCCAACCCGGCTGCGCCTGCAGGGCAATCGTGTAGCTGGCGGCGGGCAGGTTGTTGAACGCATACGTCGTGTCAGATTTCACGGCCGTAAACGCTTCGCCGTCATCGAGAACGCCATTGCGGTTCGCGTCAAGGAATACCGTCCACGGCAAGGCCATCATCTGGCTCGTGTACGAGTTGATCTGCGCGAACAATTTGCCCGCGATCGATGCCGTGCCGGTCGGCGTAGGCGTCGGTGTCGGGGTCGGTGTGGGCGACGGGGTTGGTGTAGGCGTGGGCGTCGGAGTGGGTGTTTGCGTCGGCGTAGGCGTGGGGGTCGGCGTCGGCGTAGGCGTCGAGTTGCCGACGCTGACGGCAAAGAACTGCCCCGATTTCACCTGGCCCGTCGTCAACGTCGCCGACAACGCGCCGTTACCGGTCGGGTTGAACTGCACTGCGCCGCTCGGCAACACTTCACGTATGTAATACGTGCCAGCCGCCAGGTTCGTAAACTCAAATACGCCGTTCTTGCCGGTCACCAGCGTCGGTTCCCCCGCGTCCATCACGCCGTCGTTGTTCAAGTCCAACCAGACCGTTCGGCCCGTGATCCCCACTTCGCCGCTGGACCATTTGCCGTCCTGATTCAAATCGTTCACCACATACCCGCGATACGACGCGGTGCCCGTCGGTGTCGGCGTCGGGGTTGGTGTAGGCGTGGGAGTCGGCGTCGGGGTCGGGGTCGGGGTCGGGGTCGGCGCGGTGCCGGTCGCGACGCCGATCCACTGGTTTGTCACGGTCTGTCCGTCGCTGATCGTCAGATCGATGAACGGCGTCGTGTAGTAGTGGTTGTTGTCGAGATTGCGGCGAAGGTGATACGTGCCGGCCGGCAGGTTGGGGAAC
>JBQCCH010000091.1:0-6673 GCA_051962375.1 Tepidisphaeraceae bacterium | reverse complement strand
CTGGCCGTGCTGATCGCGGCGGCGACCATGAGAAGCAGGCTCAGGATTAGAAGCTGCGCATAATCGCGATTGCCGCGTTGTTCATAAAGCTTGACCAATTGCAGAAACGTGAGGAACTCACCGATGGCGAAGATCGGCGGCCCGGGGATTGCGCGGACGCGCAGTACCATCCACACGGCGAAGACCAGCGTGATGAGGTTGGCCGCCAACCGCGGCAAAGGCCGGAACGAATCACGCCTGACGAGCCACCGATTCAGCAGCGTTCCGCTGACGGCCAGCACCCAGAGGCCGGGCGTTTCTGCGGCGACGGCGTAGCCCGTGATTACCAGGAGGAGCAGCGCCCAAAGCACATTACGAAAATGGCGGATGTCGTACATCGATTGCCTGCCTAGGTTTCGTCCCCATGGCCGAGCGAAAAATCAACGAGTGGCGGAAACTTGAAAAGAGGGTCACGCTCGCCGCTTGCCGATGAAAGCACAATGACGCTGCCGCGCGCGACCTGCCCGAATCCCATCGACAGATGATAGGGAGTGAACAAGACCGACGTTGTGTCGCTCTTGAGCATCGCCCGCGACTTTTCGACCAATGCGTCGTGCTCGATCTGCCGATTCGGCGTCAGCTTGGCGAGCGCGGTCAGCAGGTCCAGCCGGTGACGCTTGCCGCGGTTCGGGAGAATCGTGATCCAATCCCCCGACCAGGCGATCAATCCGATGGGCAGTCCTTCTGCCATCGCGTGATCGATGACCGTCGCCGCCATGGCGATCGCGCGTTCGATCGCAATATGCGTTTCGCGTGCGTCGTCGCGTGCGAAGGTGTCGACGAGCAGCAGCAATCGCGGCGGTGAAACGCGCGTCATTTCCCGCACAACCATCGGCCCGCTGCCTGCCGACCGCTTCCAGTAGATCCAACGCGGATTTTCGCCGCTGCGATATTCCTTGACGCCGTAGAATTCGTCCGTGCCGCCGCTGGAGGGGCGAACGTTGATCCCGCTCGACTCAGCAGATTTGAAGCGCCGCATGAGATCACGCCGCATGGAGCCGATGGCAGGCAGCACCAGGATCGAATCTCTCACGCGACGATCAAGCGCTCGCTTGATGAATCCGAAAGGAAAGCTCGTCGAAAGCTGAAATCGATCCAGCTCAAATACGCCGCGCCGGATCGGGATCACTTCTGACGGCACGACCGCGGAGCCTTTGTTAGGCGCATGCAGCAGATAAGCGCGCGACTGCCGGGTGAACAGGTCGTAGCCGTCGATCTCTGCGACCGTGACGGCGAAGCTGGGCCAGAAGCGTTTTTCGTTGGTGACGCGATACTGCAGCGACATCGGCCGCCCCACGATGCCGTGATCCGGCAGAATTCGCTCGGTGCGAAGCCGGCGAATCACAATCCCGCTGACCCAAAAGCTCGCCAGCAGGATGCCGATCATCAATCCAAACACGCCAAAGAGCAGGTTCGCCTGCGTGTTGATCGCGGCGAGCCCGATGAACATCATCGTGGTGCAATAAATGAGGCCGGTGATGGAAAAATCGAGCGTCGGCTTTCGCAGGACGATCTTTTTCCGCGGCGATATTGGTTGGCGTTTCGACATCCGGCGATTCGCTCCAGCGATTACGATCCGGGTCATCTCTCAGACAGCGTCTACTTCGGTGCGGGAACACGATCCAGGATCGATTGCAGGACCTGCTCCGTCGCGTCGCTCTCGCCGTTGCCAAGATAGCTTTTGCTGATCACGCGGTGACCGCAGCACGGGATGAACAGCTCCTTGATGTCGTCCGGCAATACGTAATCGCGTCCGTGCAAGACAGCCGACGCTTGGACAGCGCTGGTGAGTGCCAAAGCGCCACGCGTACTGATACCCAGATGCAACTGCTCGTGATGGCGGGTGGCATTGACCAGGTCCAGGATGTATTCGACGACGGCCGGATCCATTTTGACCTGGGGGACCGCATCCTGCAGGGCAACCACCTCGGCGGCGTCGATCACCGGCGTCAGGTGATCCAGAGTCTCTCGGCCGGGCTGGGTCGTCAGAATTTTATATTCGCTTGCGCGCGGCGGATAACCGACGCCGACTTTCAGCACGAACCGATCGAGCTGGTTTTCCGGAAGGTGGTACGTGCCTTCAAATTCAAATGGGTTCTGGGTGGCCACCACCATGAACGGCCGCTTGAGCGAATAGGTGTGGTTTTCGACCGACACCTGCTCTTCGCTCATCGCTTCCAGCAGCGCCGATTGCGTGCGCGGCGTCGTCCGGTTGATTTCATCCGCCAGCACGATGTTCGCGAAAATGGGCCCGGGCTTGAATTCGAACTGGTTGGAATCGCGGTTGTAAACCGACACGCCCAGCACATCGCCGGGCAGCAGGTCGGGCGTCAATTGCACGCGGGAGAACTCGCAATGAATCGATTTCGCCAGGGACTTGGCAAGAACGGTTTTGCCGACGCCCGGCACGTCTTCGATGAGCACGTGACCCCGCGCCAGCAGGCCGATCAGGAGGAAATCCACCGCTTTCGGATTGCCGAGAAAGACGGATTGGATGTTGCTGCGAATTCGATCGATAGCCCCGGAGTCGATTGCCACTATGGTGCCTTTGCTCGCGTTCCCTCTGTCCGGATCACAGTATACAAGCCGAGGGCGCAACGTGCATCATTGTGAATGCCTCAGAACGATCCAAAACAAGTGAATTACGCGATTTCTGAATCGGCCGGCCGGTACGGGCAGTGGCGGCATCGATTTTGGCAGCAGAACCCGCGCCGCAGGTGGTGGGCAGCCGAAAATACCCAGCGGCCGTTTTCGAAATAACCGTCATCGCCGGCCGCATCGCAGGAGACCGGCTCGGGCGATCCGGCAGCGGCTATGGGCTCAGCGGTGATTATTACAGGAGCGATGGGCTCAGGGTTGGCCGGTTGCGTTGGCGCCATAAAGCGAGTTGTCCTTGGATAAAAAACCGGTCCCCGGGGCGAGGTTTGCGGTGCCGTCCGCATTGTCTGTGAAGCGCTCGGCAAGCGATTCGGCGTGGCCATCGCAAAAGGCGACATTCGTCTTGCCCAAATGCCGAAATCCCTGTGTGCCGCCCCAGCGACCACTGAACGTCGAATCGCCGGGATTAGGAAACGGGGCGCGCATGAATTTGTCGGCCCCGCCGATGTATTGGCCGTCGCCGAAAATGGCGGTGCGTTCCGGGTGGCGAATGGACGTTGCTTTGGCGGGCGTCTCGATCGCTTCCCATTGGCCGTGGCCCAGGTAGCTGGTGTTGTAGTTGTAGCCCGTATAGGGATCGGCCGCCCAGTTGGATTTGCCCTCGAACGCGGGACATTGTTGGACGCGCATCGGATCGGTCGATCGCCAGAGCAAGCCGGGCGTCACGACCGGCGAGCCGGTGGCGTAACTCGTCGTCAGGTCCCAGCAATAATACGTATTTAGGTCCGCCGACATGAATTGTGCCGAGGGGAAGCGGCCGTGGTTCTCATTGATGTAAACCTGTGCGGCGATCGCCATCTGGTGCAGATTGCTCAAACAGGTGACCCGTTTCCCCGTCGCCCGCGCTCGGTTCAATGCCGGCAGCAGCATGCTGATCAACAGCGCGATGATGCCGAGCACGACAAGTAGTTCGACCAGCGTGAAACCGCGTTGCCGCATGATCGCACCTCCGATAAAGCGGCACAGAGGCATCGCGATCCGTCGCAATGCCCCCGTGCCTGCATGGGTCAGAACCGCCTGCGCTTCAGGAAGACGACTGCAGCCGCCAGGCCGACGCAGATGCTCGGTTCCGGGACGGCCGCGGCGTTGGCGAAGACTGAATCCAGGCGGATGCCGCCGTTCGGGTCGGTGTTCACGCCGTTCAGACGGACGTACTGCACGGACGCCAACCCGGCACCCGAAATATCGAACCAGTTTCCCCCGCCGCTTGTGCCGTAGATTGCGGAATAGAGCGAACCGGTGGTGTCATTGTTCAATGCATCGCGGGCGGCATTGGTGCCGAGTGACGGATCATTGAAGATCGAGTCATTGGGCATAGGCGTCTGGTAATCCGCCAGCGAAAGCGCCGACAGGTTGGCGGGCGTGGTTCCCAAGCCGTAGGTGTAGGACTGGTTTCCCGACGCATAGACGTACGCAGACGAAGGGGCATTCAGCTCATAGCTGTTCGCGGTGTAGTCCAACGGATTCGACACGGTCGCCCCGTCGAGCGTTCGCCAGTTGGCGCCGTCGGCACTCACCAGCACCGACGCCTGCATATTGCCGTTGAAGAGCACGCCGCCGCTGCCGACGAATTGGGCCGTGAAAATGCCGAATTCCTTCGCGTTGCTCAAGGGGTGGATCGGGGCATCGAACTGAAGCGTCACCCCGCCGCTGTTACCGAACGCGAGCAGCGTGCTGGCGGCATAGTTATTGTTGCTCAGGGCAATGGGGTAGGCCGTCGAGGACGAACTGCTGGTGTTTAAGGGGAAGTCGTGCAGGTTGGTCGCCGTATTTTGATAGCTTGGCGTGGCGAGGGACGATTTGACGGTGCCTTGGGTATAAGAACCCGCGACAACGGTTACGGAGTCTGCCGCATTCGACACCGTTGCGCCCGTCAATGTGACGACACCCGCTGCCGCCAGGGCAAGCGAGCGGCGGCGGCGAAGGCACCATGCGCCAAGCAGGCCGATGACTGCTAGCCCCGCCGGCTCGGGAACGGGCGACGCATCCGAAAACGTCCAGCCGTCAAACGTGCCATTGCTCACTGTACGGTCCGACACGCCGACATCGGAATAGCCCCAAGTCGAATCCGCCGTCGGCTTCGTCCAGTAGTGCCAATACCCATCCGGCGGAACATAGTCGGGTCCATCCGTGAGGGTGCCGTAAGTCATGGTGTCGATCGCATCGCCGAAGCTGTAATGCGTTGACGTGAAGCTGAACGGCTCAGCGGTGCCGACGGTTGCGGCCGCGATGTCGCCGAGCAGATTGAAACCGGTCAGCGGTGAGCCTGCGTCCGGCGTGAACGCGTAGTTGAATTGGACGGCATCGCCGGTCGTAAATTCGACGACCACGTGAGCGACATCCGGCCCTGAACCCAGATCGCGAGATTGAACCACCGCGCCAAACGACATGCCCGCCGACACCATGGTGACGGCGGCCGAGAGAAACAGACGCATCAAAAAACCCTTCCCGCCGATTCGCGCGGCGGAAACGAAAATCCCTCGGCCGTCGCGTATGGGGATACGAGTCGGCCGAGGGATCGAAAGCGTCTGCGGTCAAGACCGGGCGATTCGCGAATCGACGCGAGGACGCCCGCTTTGGCAAGCGGATCGAGCCCGGCCGTCCCAAATCGCGAGGACGAGTCCAGACAGGCCGCCAAACACTGGCGACCCCCGCAGGCAGGTCTTCTGGCTCGGGACAATCGCCTCGGCGTCTTCCCGCCACGCGAGCGTGACAGTGACTTCGTGCCGAGACGTCATGCGTCCCTTACAGCGGCGCGACCGCGCCGGATTTTCACCGGCTTCCCTCGCGAGCATTCGCTCACGGGCTATGGCCACCTGCGGAATAGTCGGAACAATATCGAGTTCGGCGGAGAATACAATTCCACAATTTATTCCCGACAGCCGAGCCGCTTTTTCAGCGATTAAAGCCGTTCGAGCACGAAGCGCTCGACCTGATCGATGTGCAGCTTTTCCTGCTGTTGCGTATCGCGATGCCGGATCGTGACGGTGCCATCCTTCATGGTGTCGCCGTCGATGGTGACACAGAACGGCGTACCGATTTCATCCATGCGGGCGTAGCGTTTGCCGATCGATTGCTTCGGATCGTATTCGCAAGCGAAGCGGGTGCGCAGCTTCATGTAAAGCTCTTTCGCTTTCTCCGGCATGCCTTCCTTGTTCACGAGCGGGAAGATGCCGAGCTTGATCGGCGCGAACTTCGGCTTGAACTTCATGTACATGCCGCTCGGGCGGGAAGGATCGACCGTGTACGCCTCGCAGAGCAGCACGAGCACCGCCCGCGTCAGGCCGCTCGCCGGCTCGATGACGTTGGGGATGTAGCGTGATCGCTGCTTGATCTCCTCATCGCTTTTTCCTTCGGCCTTGAGCTTCAATTGCAGTTCCTGGTCGAAGTAATCGAGCTTCTGCCCCGAGTGCTGCTGGTGCTGCGTGAGATCGAAACTGCCGCGATGGGCGATGCCTTCCAATTCGCCGAAATCCGGAGCCGTGAACGGGTATTTGTATTCGATATCGACGGTGGCCTTGCTGTAGTGTCTGAGCTCGTCGGCGTCGTGATCGCGGAAACGCAGATTCTCCTTCGCCACGCCCAGCGACTCCCACCAAGCCATGCGGTTGTGCTTCCAAAAGTCGTACCACTTGAGTGCATCGTCCGGCGAGCAGAAGAATTCCATCTCCATCTGCTCGAATTCACGACTACGGAAGATGAAGTTGCGCGGCGTGACTTCATTTCGGAAGCTCTTGCCGACCTGCGCGACGCCGAACGGGACTTTGACGCGCGTGGTGTCGACGATGTTCTTGAAGTTGAGGAAGATGCCTTGCGCGGTTTCGGGGCGGAGGTATGCCTTGTTGTCCTCATCGCGAATCGGGCCGGGATAAGTGTCCAGCATCAAATTGAATTGACGCGGCTCAGTCAGTGTCGGCTTTTGTGATCCGGGACTTATAATCTGACGATTTTTGGGATTTTTGTAAAAGCCCCAAAC
>JBQCCH010000090.1:0-6973 GCA_051962375.1 Tepidisphaeraceae bacterium | reverse complement strand
GGGATTGAAAATACGATCAGCATGAATCGCACGCTTCGGTTGAAAGACGGGCGCCACTGGACGATTCGGCACGCCAACCCGTGCCCCAACGATGCGGAAGTGGAGGCGGTCGGGCCCGTGGATCCGCAAGTCGGCGTCATTCGGGTGGATCGGCTCGACGGCACGCCGCTGGCGGTCGTTTACAACTTCGCTTGCCATCTTTTGTTCGGCCACCCGGACGGACGCATCACCGCGAATTTCCCCGGCGTTGCGTCGCGATTAATCGAAAGCAGCCTGGGCAGCGACGTCACGGCGATGTTCATCCAGGGAGCGGCGGGGGATGTGATCGACGTTGGCTTCAAGGACTTCACCGAGCCGCGCGAGATCGATTCCTTCGGCCTGCGGCTGGGGCTGAGCGTGCTGGAGACGCACCGCAAAATTCGGCCGGGTGACGCCGATCTGCGGTTTGCTTCCGTCGCTGTCGAGTTTCCTCGCCGCACGGACCTGACACAGCGGATTGAAGAACTCCAGAACCGGCAGGATGAGCTTGTCGCATCGCTGCGATCGTGCAGCCTCAATTTTGATGCCTTCCTTCCGCTCTGGTTGGGACACCAGCTTCGCCCGCAGACGCCCTCCGATTACGCCCACCGGTATCTGCGTGATCAACAGGCCGAGCGCGATACGCGAGCGCAGATGGATGATTTTGTTCGGGGGCACGTCGAGAAATACCGGCAAAACATTCGGGCGATGGAGGAATTGTCGCGAGTGGTGGAAAACATCGCGACGCTGCGCAAGCACGCGGACCTGAATGCCGCCGCTGGAACAGCCGGCGTGGCGGCGGAGTTGCAGGCGGTGCGCATCGGCGAGTGCGCGATCGTTGCGGCCCCGCTGGAGGTGCTGACGGAAGTGAGTCTTTCGATCAAGGCCGCCTCCCCATGTCCGCAAACGTGGATCGCAGGATTTTCCAATGGCTACCTGCACTATGGCCCACCCGCGGAAGCCTACGCGCGGGGCGGGTATGAAGTGAATGAATGCCTGCTCGCGCCCGAGTGGCAACGCCTTTTTGAAGCGACGACCAACCGTCTGCTTCGATCGGTCTGCGTCTAAAAAAACATGAGGTGGATGACGGCGACAGGTCGAAACACCTGTAAAATTGATGACATCAATTTAGAGGGGTGCGGGGAATCAGGGCAATCGTTAAAAAATGCCTCTAAAATGCGGGAAAATCAGGCAAAAGCGACGTATTTGGGTCGGAATGTTTTTGCGGATTTTTCTTGACCGATCTGGAATTGTTGTCATATTTGATCGGCGTAAAGATTTCATGCCGTGGAAGGTGTGAGTTGCATGTCCGGAGTGTTCCGTGCCAAGAGCTCGTACGGGATTGCTCCCCGCCGGAGCGTTCATTTCGGCGGCGGGGTGATCGGTTGGTGCGGCGGGAGCGTTACGCAGAGGCGTCTTGAATCCATTCTTCTCAGCATCCAGTGGGTGGGGCCGCGGACCTTGGTGTTGATGCGTTAGTCGCCGATGCGTCGCACGGCGGATTTTGAAGGTGAGGTCAGATGATGGCAATCCACTCGAATCGTGTCGGGGCTGACGCGCAAAGGCCGGCCGGCTGTCGGAGCGGTTTTACGCTGGTCGAGCTGCTGACTGTTATCGGCATTATTGCATTGCTGATTGCCATGCTGCTTCCCGCGCTGAACAGAGCCCGTGGCGCGGCCAAGGGGGCGATGTGCCTGAGCAATCAGCGTCAGTTGATCACGTGCATGTTGATGTACGCGAATTCGAACCGGCTCTATCTGCCACCTTACGCTCACATCAAGGACAATACGGGGGCGGTCGACCCGAATTCATTCTGGTGGATCACCTTGGCGCCCTACGCGACGCCGGGCGGGCGCAACATGCTCGGGGTGAATTACATGCGTTGCCCGGCGGATCGCGATATGACGCGCTTCGGCTCGTACGGCGTGAACTATGGGGGCACGACGGTGGCGCCGTTTGCGTACACCGCGGTGCCGGCCATTTCGGGGATCGACGCGAATTACCGCGGCTCGCGAAAGCTGACGCAAATTAAATCGACGACGTTTCTCACCGCCGACAGCGTTCATTGGTCGGGGACGGGCGATCTGGCGATCTACACGCCGAACCGCTGGCCGCTCAACATGGATGCGGATCACGACGGGGTGAATGACAGCAATTCGGACATCTATCCCGGCGGGCCGACGCCGTACAACCACATCGATCCGCGGCATAACGGGCACATCGCCTGCGGTTTTGCGGACGGATCGGCGCGCCTGGTCGCGCTGCGAGACTGGGCGGGCAACGACAGCCGAATGTGGGGGCTGATCCGCAATTGAGACCGGGCTTTGCGAGCGCCTCGTCCGCGGGGCGGCCCTTTGAGTGAATCCACTTCATGGTTTTGTGCAATTTTTCAGGAGAGAAGATGACCTTTCGAGCAAATGCAGCCGTTTTCGGGATCGCCGGCCTGGTTCTTTGTAGCGTTGCCGGCGCTGCGACCGCACCGTTCACAACGCAGTATTCGGGGGATGCCCTTCCCGAGAGCAGCGTGCCCGCCTGGGAAAAATATTTTGCGGACGCCCAGGACGTGGGAACGGTCAATAACGGCGTGCTCACCGTCAGCACGACCACCGACAACGGGGGCGGCGGCGACTTGCTGTATCGCCAGAGCCCCGGAACGGCGTGGAACCCCACCAGTGCCGGCAGCACGTTGGAAATCCGCATGAAGATCGACACCGCCAATGGTTCGTCCGGCGGTGCGGATTTTGGGTTTGGGGATGGGACCAAGTACGCGATCTTTTCCTTCGGCACGAGCGGCATTACCGAATACCAAGGCGGCGGATCGATCACGACGACGACCAACGACGCGTTTCACACCTATCGCTTTCTGATGCCCAGCGCCAGCGACACAATCACGCTCTACATCGACGGGACGCTGGCCTCCACGTTCACGGCGACCGCGAGTGGGGCGAACCGGATTGACTTCGGCGACACCCTTCGCGCGGACATGGGCCAAAGCCAATGGGATTACGTCAGCTGGACCAATGACGGCGTGGTCGCGCCGACATCGACGCCGGAACCGGCTGCCTTGGGCGTGGCGTTGCTGGGGGGCGTGGGGATGTTGCGCCGTCGCCGGCACCGGTCGGCCTGAAGCACGCGCATCGTTCGTGCGGGACGGGGACTCGCGCCCGCCCGCACGAATGATGGATCGATCGCTCGATCGGTTAATCGCTCGATGAGTTGATCGCTGCTGCGGGTTGGGTCAGGACCGACCGAGTTTTAGAGCAAGACGAAGCTGTGCATCATCAAGTCGAAGCTTTCATGGACGCCGAATGGATTGGCGGGCCCGCCCAGGTGTACTGCCGCCACACGTTCACGTTGGCGGAGCGGCCGGTGGCGGCGATCCTGCGGGTGGTGGCCGACCCGCACACGTATGCCATCAAGTACTGGCAAGCGCCGCCGGGGGAATTTAAGTACGAGCAGTGGCTGCTCGGCGGCAGTTTCATCAAGTATCGCATCTTCGCGAACGGTGAACCCGTTGCCGTAGGACCGTTTCGTCCGATTCAGGAGGGCGTACCTGTATTGCAGGAGTACGACATCACCGCCGCGCTCGTGCGCGGCCGAAACGCGCTGGCGGTGCTTTCCCGGGGCGAACGCAGCGGTTTCGCGTTGGCGCTGGAGCTGAAATCAGCCGATGGTCGGTTGAAGCGGATCGTCAGTGGTCGGCATTGGAAGCAGCGTGAAGCGGACAGCGTGCATCGGCCGGTCTGCTGGGAATGCCCGGCGATTGACCAGTACTTCAAGGGCGGCCCGGGGCCTGGCGAATATCAGGAACACCTGGATGGCACGGCCTATCCGCAGGGGTGGAAAACGCCGGGATTTGACGACCGCTCCTGGCGTGCGGCCGAGCCGTATGGGGGTGTCGAGCCCCCGTTGGAAATCTGCCGGACGCCGCCGTACCAAGTGGCGCGCATTGAGCCGCAGTGGATTCGGCCAATGCCCGGCGGGAATTACCTCATCGATTTCGGGCGGGCCGTTTTTGGAAGCATCGAGCTGGCGTGCCCGCGGGGCGGCGGAACGATCGAACTGCGACTGGCGGAGGAATTGACCGAAGACGGGCACGCGCGGTACCAGCTGCGCGCGCCGGTTTGCTACCAGGAGCGATGGACGTTCGCGGAGGGAAGCGAGCCGTTGTCGCACCTGGGCGTGCGAATGTTTCGGTATGCCGAGGTCGTGGGATGGCCGGGCGAGATGACGAATGAATCGATTCAGGCGCTCGCCATCGCGCCGCCGTTCGATGCCGGGCGATCGATGATGAGTTGCAGCGAGCCGCGGCTGGAGCAGGTGTGGCAGCTCAGCAAGAACTCCGTCGCGTTCACCCTGGCGGATCTTTACACCGACTGTTTAACCCGCGAGCGACTGGCCTACGAAGCCGACGCGTATGTCACGATGCTCACGCATTTCTGCACCGAAGGCTCAAGCGCTTCGGCGCGGCGAACGCTGGCGTATCTGGTGGGGCATCCGACGTGGCCCTGCGAGTGGCGGGCGTGCCTTGTGCCGGCGTTTCATGAATACGTGCTGCACTCCGGAGATGTGGATTTTCTGGACCGGCACTACACGTTTCTGAAGGAAAAGTCTTCGTTTCATCGCCTGATGGCGAACGGGCTCGTCCGGCGGTTTCCGATGCAATGCACCGTGGATTGGCCGCCGGCGTATCGGGATGGCTATGAATTTGGTGAAGCGAATGCGGTGGCGAACGCTTTTCAGTACTGGAATCTGGGGCTATTGCAGCAGATGGCCGGCTGGCTGGGTCGGGATTCGGACGTGCGTGAGTTCAAGTCCGCTGCATCGGAGCTGAAGGCGGCCTTCAACCGTGAATTGATCGACGATGAGACGGGGTTGTACGTGGACTCGGTCGGAAGCCGTCATAGCGCGATGCACACGAACATTTACGCATTGCGGTTCGGCCTGGTGTCGCCGGATGGGGTTGAAGCGTGCATGGAGTTCGTCCAATCGCGCGGCATGGCGTGCAGTGTGTTTACGGCGCAATTTCTCCTGGAGACCCTCTTCATGTTCGGCCGACCTGAAGAAGCCGTGCGGCTGATGGTGCGGAGCGGCGATCGCTCGTGGATGGACATGATCGAGCGAGGCGCGACCGTTACCACGGAGTGCTGGCCGTCCGACATGAAGGCCGACATGAGCTGGGTCCACCCGTGGGGGAGCGCGCCGGGCAACGTGGTGGCTCGATGGCTTTTCGGGCTTCGGCCGACCGCGCCGGGATGGCGCGAATTCGTGTTTCAGCCGCGTCCGGGCGGCATCGAAAGTGGGCGTCTTACGCTGGCGACGCCCCGGGGCACGTTCGATGCGAGTTTTTCGCAATGGGGCGCGATATCAACATGTGAGTTGCGGTCTGACCGCGAACCGGGACCGTCGCTGGAATTGACGTTGCCGGCACGTGTGGGCGGCAAGGCGACCCGCGGTCTTGAACGAGTCGGCGGCGTGCCGACTGCGCGCGACCCGGCTCGGCGATGAGGAAGAGGCATCATGACGCTCGGCTGGATCGATTGGCTCATCGTGTTAGTCCCGATCGCGATCGTTGTCGCGGTCGCGATGCACACGCGCCGTTACATGCATGGCGTGGCCGACTTCCTCGCGGGCGGGCGTGCGGCGGGCCGGTATCTGGTGGCCAATGCCGCCGATGCCGCCGGCATGGGGGCTGTCAGCGTGGTGGCGCTCTTTGAGCAGACCTATCACTCCGGCTTTGTCCTCAACTGGTGGGGCGCCCTCTACACGCCGGTGCTGCTGACGATGACGTTGCTCGGCTTTGTGCTGTATCGCTACCGCGAAACGCGCGTGATGACGCTCGCGCAGTTTTTTGAAGTGCGATACTCCCGCCGCTTCCGGATTTTCGCGGGCTTGCTGTGCGCGGTGTCCGGGATCCTGAATTACGCCATCTTTCCGGCCGTCGGCGCGCGATTTTTTGTCGCTTACTGCGGATGGCCGCAGACGATCGCGGTGGCGGGGCATTCGATCGAAACGTTTATCCCCTTGATGGCGCTGCTGCTGGGGGCGGCGGCGGCGGTGGCGTTGCTGGGTGGGCAGCTGACGGCCATGGTGCTGGATTGCGTGGAGGGAATGATCTCCTCGTTCCTGTACCTGGTGGTCGCGGCGGCGCTGCTGTATCTCGTGCCCTGGTCGCGGATGAGCGCGACGCAGGCCAATGCGCCGCCGGGCCATTCCATGCTGAATCCCTTTGACAGCGGCGAAGTGAAGGACTTCAACATCTGGTTCGTGTTGATCGGCATCGGGGCGTCGATCTACCTGCGCTTGGCGTGGCAAGGCAATCAGGGCTTTAATTGCTCGGCCCTCAATGCCCATGAGGCCAAGATGGGCAGCATCCTGGGGGCGTGGCGCGGTTATGCGAAGTTGGTCATGATCACGCTGCTAGCGCTGTGCGCGTTCACGTTCATGAACAATCCGATTTACGCCGCCGGCGCTGAGGCGGTGCATGCGCAGTCGCAGACGATTGCCGACCCGCAGATTCGAGAACAGATGCTCGTTCCGGTGGCGCTGGGGCACTTGCTGCCCGTGGGCATTAAGGGGGCGTTCTGCTCGATCATGTTGCTGGCGTTGCTGGCGTGTGACGGCTCTTACCTGCACTCGTGGGGGAGCATCGTCGTGCAGGATGTGGTTCTTCCCTTCCGCCGCGAGCCGCTCTCGCCGAGGCAGCACATTTTCTGGCTGCGGTGTTCGATCTTCGGCGTGGCGCTGTTTGCATTCGTCTTTTCTTCGCTGTTTCGAATGACCGACTACATCCTGATGTATTTTGCAATCACCGGTGCGATCTTCCTCGGCGGCGCGGGGTCGGTGATCATCGGGGGGCTGTATTGGAAGAAAGCGACGCCCGCGGCGGCCTGGGCGGCGATGATTACCGGATCGGGGCTGTCTGTGGGGGGGATCGTGCTGCAGCAAACGATCC
>JBQCCH010000089.1:0-4331 GCA_051962375.1 Tepidisphaeraceae bacterium | reverse complement strand
GGTGCGATCGCGGTTTCCGCAGGATTCGATCGACTTCGTGGGCTTTTACTCCGGCGCAACGCAGATTCCCGAAATCGGCCTGCCCCTGCTGATGCCCAAGCCGGTGACGGTGTATGACTATCAGGTGCGTCTGAAGGTGCCGCTGAATATGCTGGACCAGGCGCCGCAGCATTTCACGAACCTGCACATGGGGCTGCAAATGGCCCGCCGCATCCTGCGGAAGCGCGGCGGCGAGAACAAGCAGATCTTCATCATCACAGACGGCCAACCCACCGCCCACGTGGAGGGCGACCACTGCTACCTGCTGTATCCGCCCGACCCCCGCTCAACGGCGGCCACGCTGAAAGAAGCGGTCATCGCCGCCCGCGAGGGATGCCGCATCGCCACGTTCGCCCTGATCGAAGACTACTACGGCATGGATTGGGTGGGCTTTGTCGATCAACTCACCAAGCTCACCAAGGGGGTTGCGTTCTATACCTCCAGCGGCGAGCTCGCCAATTGCGTGATGGAAAGCTATCTGAGCGGCAAAAAGAAGAAGGCGTATCTGGGCTGATGCCGCCGCTTGGCGATGGAAAAACTCATGGCCGCCCCGCGAACAGCCGAATGAACAGACATCACGCCCCCGCTTTCCAGGCGGGGATGGCGGGCGACTGCGCGTCCGTCTTTTTGACATAAACCCTGCCCCCGCTACACTTCGCCCAATCAACAGGGCGCCGGGCCCTGTGTGAGTCTCTCGGCTCCCACAAGAAATCCGACGTGAGTCTGAAATCCACCGCAAGACACGCCCTCGTTCTGGCCTCCGTGGCCACCCTGATCGCTGCCGGACTGTGCCCGTCGCCGCTGATGGCGCAGGAAGCGCCGCGTGACCTGTCCGTCACCGCCGATCTGAAGGGACGCACCGTTGAGGGCGTGAAAGTCATCGGCAATCACGAAGTCGTGACGGCCAGCATTCTGAACGTGGTCCGCACCCGCGAGGGCGATAAGTTCGATCCCGCCACCGTTCAGGAAGATTATCAGCGCATCTTCGGCCTACGGCGGTTCTCCAACGTCGAAGCCAAGGTCGAGCCGACCGCCACCGGCGTCATCGTCATCTTTCAGGTGACCGAGCAAAAGCAGCTCAAAGACATCATCATCAAAAAGCAGCCGAGCGGGATGGATGAGCAGAGCATCCGCAACGCGATCGACCTGCAACCGGGCCAGGCGATCGACCCCTTCCGCATCGCCCAGGCCCGCCGCGCGATCCTCGATCTGTATCAGGGCCACAACTACCCGCTGGCCTCGGTCAACATCGACATGGATCAGGTCAACAAGACCGGCGTGCTGACGATCCACATCGTGGAAGGCCCGCAAGTCCGCATCCGCAACATTGCCTTCATCGGCAACAAGTCGTTCAGCGATTACAAGCTTAAGGACCAGATCCGCTCGCGGAGCTGGATCTTCATTCTGCGCGACGGCGCGTACTCGCCCGAAGTCGTCGAAGATGACGTGGGCGCCTTGCGGAAGTTTTATCAGGACAAAGGGTTTTTCGACGTTCGTGTCGGCCGAAAGCTGATCTGGTCGCCGGACCAGACGGAAATGCAGATCGACTTCGTCATCGACGAAGGGCCGCGCTACACGATCGACAAGGTCACCTTCAAGGGCAACTCCAACGTCACTGAAGCGACGCTCCGCGACAACCTGAAAGACACTGAAGGCCGTCCCTACGACAAAGACCTGATCGATCGGGACATCCGCAAGATCGTTCGCGACTACAGCCCGCTCGGCTACGTGTATCAGCCGGGCTCGAAAGACCCGAACTACCTGAAGATCGACACCAAGCCAATCTACAAGCTCGAGCCTGGCCACGTGGAACTCGTGTATGAGATCACCGAAGGCACGCCCTTCCGGATTGGCCAGATTCTGCCCCGCGGCAACTCCCGCACGCAGGACAAGGTCATCCTCCGCGAATTGCGCATGGCCCCCGGTGAACTGTACAACTCGGGCAAAGTGCAGGACGCCATGGAGCGGCTGCGCGGCACGCCCTACTTCTCGTCCGTCAAGATCACGCCGGTCGGCGATGAGCCGGATGAGCGCGATCTGCTGGTTGAAGTCGAAGAAGCCCGCACGGCAACGCTCACCTTCGGCGCGGGCATCAACTCCAACGGCGGCATCGCGGGGAATGTCACTTACACGCAGAAGAACTTTGACATCACCAATTGGCCCCGCTCGCTGAGCGATATCGGCGGTGACAAAGCCTTCGTCGGCGCGGGCCAAACGCTGCGGCTGAGTTTTGAGCCGGGCACCACCACCACCAACGCCAGCATCCGCTTCACCGAACCCTGGGTGCTCGATCAGCCGTACAGCCTGACCACCGAGCTTTACCTGCGGAACTTCCAGCGCGAAGTCTATGACGACGATCGCATCGGCGGCTTCGTTTCGGTGGGCCATCGCTTCAGTGACATCTATTCAGGCTCCGTCGGGTTGCGGGCTGAAGACATCGACATCCGGCACATTCAGGACAAGCCCGTCCGGGCGTTCGAAATCCTTCAGGAGCAAGGAACCCATGCCCTGACCAGCATGACCCTTTCCGTCCGACGCGACACCACCACGGGCGGCCTGCTCCCAGCGAAGGGCACGAATACGCAGTTGTCGTGGGAATCGGTCGGCGTCTTCGGCGGCGATTACACGTTCCAACGCCTGCAACTGGCGCACGACGAATACTTCACGCTCGGCGAAGATTTGCTGGATCGCAAGACCATCCTCGCCCTGCACGGCGACGCCGGCTACATCATCGGCAGCGCCCCGTTCTTTGAACGCTTCTACGGCGGCGGCATCAACAGCATTCGCGGGTTTGCGTTCCGCGGCGTCACCCCGCGCTCGGGCCCGGAAGATGACCGCGTCGGCGGCAAGTTCAGCCTGACCGGGACGGCGGAAGTCAGCTACCCGCTGTACGAAGACCTGCTGCGCGGCGTGGTCTTCACCGATGTCGGCACCGTCGAACCCAGCCTGGAGCTGGGCACGATCCGCTCGGCCGTCGGCACGGGCATCCGCCTGACGCTGCCGTTCCTGGGCCAAATCCCGATTGCCATCGACTTCGCCTTGCCGGTCACCAAAGACAGCAAGGACAGCACGCAAGTCATCAGCTTCTCGCTCGGCTTCACGCCGTGATGAACAACGGCGTCGAGCATGATTCTTCTCTGGCGTGCGGACCGGTACGGCTTGCGCCCGACAAACGGCCCGGGTCGCTCGCCCGTGAAGCAATCGCCCAAATGAAGTAAGATCGGGCCCATGATCGGCATTCTTGATTACGGCATGGCCAACCTCCGCTCGGTGCAAAAAGCCTTCGCACAGAACGGCCATGACGCGCAAATCATTCAGGGCGTCGATCAGATTCGCCAAGCCGACCGCCTGGTCGTGCCGGGCGTAGGCGCGTTTCGCGATGCGATCGCCCACCTGCGTCAGGGCGGCTTTGATCAGGCCATCCTCGATTACGTGAAACTCGGGCGTCCGCTGCTGGGCATTTGCCTGGGCATGCAGCTGTTTTTCGATGTGGGGTTCGAAGACGGCGAGCACAAGGGCCTGGGCATCATCGCCGGCGAGTGCGTGCGGTTTGATGTCGATCACACGCTGCGCCTGAAGGTGCCGCACATGGGCTGGAACCAGTTGAGCTTCAAGCGGCCGTGCCCGCTGTTCAAGGGATTGAATGACGGGTGCAACGTCTACTTCGTCCACAGCTACCACGTCGTGCCGAAAGAGGCCGACGTCGTGGCGACCACCACCGAGTACGGCCCCGCGTTCGTGAGCGCGATCTGGTGTGACAACGTCGTGGCGACGCAGTTCCACCCGGAAAAGAGCCAGGCCGTGGGCCTGAAGATCCTGGCGAATTTCGCCGCGATGTGAAGCGGCTCAGCCGGCCGCCGATTCGCCATGCCCATCAAGCGGCAACCGCTCCGACCGGTTTCGGCCGAGCTCGGGCCGGCATTCAGCGTACCAGCGCCAGGCTGCGCAACCGCGCATAGCTGCGTTCGACGTAAGAACTGATTTCCCGGAAATCTTCGCTGTTGGCCTTCTGGTAGTTCGCCGCGACGTGCAGCGCTTTCAGCCGAGCCAGCGCGCCGGCGAGTTCATCGTCGCGCAGGCGGGTCGGGTCTGTGACGTCGACGCGCTTCAGATTGCGTACATCGCGGGTCAGCACCTGATCGACGTCTTCGTCTTCCATGAAGTAGCGGAAGATGTAACGCGAGTAATGATTGGCGGCGAGCTGGTACTCGGTTTTGGCGACGCTCGCCCATTTGCGGCGTTCATCGCCTTGCGAGCGCGACGCCCGCAGGAAGGCCGCATCCGCCGCGGTG
>JBQCCH010000088.1:0-11192 GCA_051962375.1 Tepidisphaeraceae bacterium | reverse complement strand
ACGGTCGCGCAGCAGGCGCTCGATCGCATCGGCAACTTGCCGAAAGTCGGCACGTTCAGCTTTTATTACGTGATGCTCGTGATCGGCGGCATGATCCTGCTGGTCGGGCCGGTCGATTATTTCCTGCTCCGGCGGTTGCGTCGCCAGCCGCTCACCTGGGCGACGACCGCGGTGTGGATCGCCCTGATCACCACCGGCGCGCTGTATGCCGGGCAATTCGTACAGAGCGGGCAGTTGTATTTTCGAACCCTCCACCTGATTGAGCAGGCGGACCAACACGTCGTCGCACAGGATGAAATCACCCTGACGTACGCGCCCCGCAGCGACCGTTACCCGCTGCAATCCACGGGCGATTTCTGGTGGCAAGGCGTTCCGGAAAATCGCCGGCTGGGCGCTACGCCGCTATCGCAGAGCATCGATTTCATCCAGGACGACCACTCCAACGTCCCGCTGCCGGCCTGGATCGATGTCTGGAACTGGCAATTTTTGCTGGGAACCAGCTATCAGCCGAAGCCCGCATTGATCAAGGCCGATCTGAGCGTCCGAGGCGATCACATCCAGGGCGTGCTCAATAATATCGGTGCGGTGCCATTGCGTAACTTCACGATCCAGGTCGCCGATCGCGCGGCAGTGATCGGCGGCCAGGTGCTGCCGGGGGAAGCCCTACGCGTCGATGCGGACCTGAACAGCACGCACGATCATGAATTCGACCTGTTCGACCTGAACGAGCCGCGCACGCAGGGCTTTCATCGGCCGCAGCTTGCCGGCTTCGCGAAGACCGCCACCCTTTACGCCGAGCTTCCCCAGTCCGATGTTGATCTGACGCTCGAACACTCCAACGTCAACGCCGAACACACCGGCCTGTTGCGTGCCACCGTTGAGTTGCTCCCATGACCGATCTCGCTCCCCCGCCGACCGATCCCGTCCCCGTCATCCAGACGGTCGACCTGACCATGCGCTTCGGCAAATTGCTCGCCCTGGATCATCTGTCGTTCGAACTGCACCAGGGCGATGTCTTCGGCTTCATCGGCCCCAACGGCGCGGGCAAGAGCACGACAATGAAGATTCTCGCGGGGCTGCTCCGCCCCACCTCGGGGGAGGCGATTGTGCTCGGCAAACCGGTGCAGGGCAACGGCGATTTCGTCCGCCGCCACGTCGGATACATGCCCGACTTTCTGGGCGTGTATGACGACCTGACCGTGACCGAATATCTGGAGTTCTTCGCCAGCGCGTATCAGGTGCCCCGCGGCCGGCGAAAAACCACCGTCAACGAGGTGCTGGAATTAACCGACCTCAACTACAAGCGCGACGCCCTGGTCAGCAGCCTGTCGCGCGGCATGACGCAGCGGCTGAGCCTGGCGCGCGTGCTGGTGCACGATCCCCCCGTGCTCCTGCTCGACGAGCCGGCCAGCGGTTTGGATCCGCGGGCACGCATCGAAATTCGCGAGCTCATCCGCGAACTGCAACGCATGGGCAAAACAATCGTCGTCAGCAGCCACATCCTTTCGGAGCTGGGCGAGTTCTGCAACAAGCTGGGCATCATCGAGCGCGGCAAGCTGCTGGTCTTCGGCACGATCCACGAACTGATGGCCCGCGCGCACACGAACGCGTCGATCGCCGTCCGTGTCGTCATCGACGACCTGCCGCGTGCCCGCGAGGCGATCAGCGCCGACACCCGCGTGGGCGGCGTTGACGTGCGCGACGACGTGCTGCATGTCTCGCTCAGCGACCCCGGCGACCATCACCATTTCCTGGTGGAGCGCCTGGTGGCGAACGGCATTCGCGTGCACAGCGTCATCCCGGAACAACTGAAGCTGGAGGACGTGTTCCTTCGGCTCACCAAGGGGCTGGTGCAGTAGCGGCGATCGGAGCACAAACGCAGAATCCCCGGTCTGGGCAGACCGGGGTTCGCGGGGTTCTCCACTCCAGAAGACCCGTAGCTTATTTGGAAGCGCCCATCGCGCCGGCGTCGGCGGAGGCGGAGTCGCCGGCGGCGCCGCCGCTCTTGCACTGCTTCGCCAGGGCCGCCAGGCCCGGGGCCGCGGGCGCGCCGGTGTTCGGATTCGCACCCGCCGTGATCGTGAAGGCGTTGCTCGCCAGGCCCTTTTGCGTGAGGTAGGTCGTCACGCTCGATTCGCACGCGGCATAGCCGGCGTCGCTCGGCACATCCAGGTAGACCGCCAGCTTCCCGGTCTCCGGGCCGTAGAGCATCGCGGCGAGCTTGCGGTAGCCGAGCGAATTGAGCTGCCCATCGGTGAAGTGCTGCGGATACAGCGTGCCATCTTCACGGGCGCCGTTGGCCGTCTGCTGGGCGTAGAGCGCGTCGAGCGAGCGGGGCTGATCATCGGGAACGAACACGTCGTTGACCGAGAGTGCCGGCTTCGACTGACCTTCGCAGCCCACCAGGATGGCGGCGGCGAAGATCACGATGCTGAAGGTTTTGCGAGTGGTGTGCATGTTCATGACATAGCCTCTTTCGACGCATTCGGGAGATCACTTAAACAAATCGCTGGCGAGCAGGCCCAGCACCATCGGGCCGGCGAGCACGATGAACGTCGCCGGGAAAATGAAGAGCACAAGCGGGAAACTCATCTTGACCGACGCCTTGGCGGCCATTTCCTCGGCGACGTGCTGCCGCTTGATGCGGAGGGTTTCAGACTGGATGCGCAACGCCCCGGCGATGCTCGTGCCGAAGCGCTCGGCCTGCACGAGCATGGCGACCAACTGCTGGATGGCCGGATTTCCCGTGCGGCTGCCCATGTTCTTGAGCGTTTCCGCCCGGCTCAGGCCGATGCGGCTTTCCATGTGGGCAATGCCGAATTCCCGGCTGATGATCGGGTGCGCCAAGGCGAGTTCCTCACCCACCCGCTGCATCCCGGCATCGACGGTGAGCCCGGCTTCGACGCAGACCACCAGCAAGTCCAGCGCATCGGGCAGGCCCAGTTGCAGCATGCGTTGATTGGTGGTGATTTTGCCCTTGAGCCACATCGTCGGCAGCAGGTACCCGATCAGGCCTCCCATCGGGAAGCAGATGAACAGGTAGCCGGTTGCATATCCGAAGAGAAGCCCCGCCGTTGTACCGCCGACCAGGCAGATCAGCTTAAAGCCCTGCACCGCGCGGATGGCCGAGGGCGTATAGATGCCCGCGGCGGCGAGCTGCTTGCGCATGCCCGAGGTCTTTTCGCGGTCCTTCGGCATGAACGGCGACGCCGCCGCCTGGCCGATGCGCGCGATGACCTTGCGCAGATCAAAACTCCGCGTGGTGGCGACTTCGTCTTCGGCCGGCTTCTCGGTGCGCAGTCGGCCGTAGAGCTTGGTGTCGCGCTTGCCGATCACCAGGCTCAACACGAAGTAAGCCAGGCACCCGACCATGCCGCCGACGCTGAGAAGGAAGATGATGTAGTTCAGCTTCATGTGAATTCGTCGTTGAGGTTTAGACCTGCACGGTCGTGATCTTTCGGATCACGAAGAGCCCCAGCAGCTGCAGGCCGAGCGCGGTCCCGAGCATGACCATCCCGGTCGATGTCTCCAGGAGCAGGCCGGCGTAGTCTTTCTTGATGCAATACGTGACCACGAACATCAGCGCGGGGAAACCCGCCAGGATGTAGCCGGTGAAGCGTCCTTCGGCGGTTTTCGCCTTCACATGCTGCTGCAGACGCACGCGATGGCGGATCATGGCGCCGATGTTGTTCAGCACTTCGCTCAGATCGCCGCCGGTCTGTCGCTGAATGAGGACGGCCGTCACGAAGAAGGCAAAGTCCGTGGAATCGACGCGATCGACCGCGGCGCGGAGCGTATCTTCCAGGGAGGCGCCGAGCGAATGCTGCTCATACACGCGGCGGAATTCGCCGGCGATGGGCTGGGGCAATTCCTCGGCCATCAGTTGGAAGCCCGTCGTCATCGAGTGGCCCGCGCGCAGGGCACGGGAGAGAAAATCCAGGGCGTCGGGCAGTTGATCCGCCATCAGTCGCTGGCGGCGGTTTCGCTTGTTCATCAGCACCAGGAACGGCACCGTTCCGCCGATGATGGCGGCGACCAGAGACACCACCACGCCCGTGGTGATCAGGAACACCAGCAGCATCAGCCCCACCGACGAGCCGAGCATGATGTACAGGAACTGCTTCAGCGTCAGGTTGGGCGCTGATTGCAGCAGCGTCTTATTGATGGTGTGAATGATCTCGAACCGGCCCAGGAGGCCCTGCACTTCGTCCAGGCCGGTGCGGCGCTGGATGCTCTGGGCCAATTGCGATTGCACCTGGTGCTCGATCGACTTGCTGAGTCGATCCTTGAGCTTGCGCTGCTCGTTGTCGACAAGGCCGCGCGTCAGGCCCCACAGGCCGTACGCGGCCAGGGCGACACTCGCGCCGATCAGAAGTTGGAACAGGGTTTCATGCATAAGCGCCTCGATCCATGGGGGCTTGGGCTCGGCTGCGATCAGTTATGGGCATCCATGACGCGCCGCGCGAACAGATCGGCCGGCAGCTTGATGCCGCGGTGTTCGATGCGGTCGGCGCATTTCGGTCGGATGCCGTTGCAGATGAATTGCCCGGTGGCGTGGCCGTCGCCGTCGACGCCCTTTTGTTCGAAGACGAACAGGTCGTGCATCTGGACGGCTTCGCCTTCCATGCCGGTGATTTCGGTGACGCGCGTTACTTTTCGGCGTCCGCCCACGAGGCGGTTCGCCTGGATGATGATGTTCACCGCCGAAGCAACCTGCGAGCGAAGCGCCTTGGTCGGGATGTCATATCCGGCCATGGCGATCATCACTTCCAATCGGCTGATCGCATCGCGCGGGTTATTGGCGTGGATGGTGGTCATCGATCCGTCGTGGCCGGTGTTCATCGCCTGGAGCATGTCCAGCGCTTCGGCGCCACGACATTCACCGATGATCACGCGGTCGGGACGCATACGCAGACAGTTTTTCACCAGGTCGCGGGCGTTGACTTCGCCTTTGCCTTCGATGTTCACGGGGCGCGTTTCCAGGCGGACGACGTGCGGCTGCTGCAGCTGCAGTTCGGCCGCGTCTTCGATGGTGATGACGCGTTCGTCGCTGGGGACGTAGCGGCTCAAGCAGTTCAAGAGCGTCGTTTTACCCGAGCCGGTGCCGCCGGAGATGATGATGTTGCAGCGGCTTTGCACGGCGGCGGCGAGGAAATCCATCACCGGGGCGGGGAATGCGCCATGACGGATGAGGTCTTCGAGCTGCATCGGCTTGGAGCCGAAGCGACGAATGCTCATCGCCGGGCCGTCCAGGGCCAGCGGCGGGATGATGGCGTTTACACGGCTGCCGTCGCTGAGGCGCGCGTCGCACATCGGCGAGGTTTCGTCGATGCGACGTCCGATCGCGCCCACGATGCGGTCAATGATCTGCCGCAGGTGGGAATTGTCGCGGAAGCGAACTTCCGACAATTCCACCCGGCCGCGGCGTTCGACGTAGATGCGGTCCCACTTGTTGACCAGGATATCGCTCACCGACGGGTCTTTGAGCAACGTTTCCAGCGGCCCGAGGCCGAAGGTTTCGTCCATCACCTCGTCCATGAGGCGTTCCTGCTCGGCGCTGCTGAGCAGGCTTTTTTCGTTCTGGCACAGCTCACGGATCAGCGTGCGGACTTCCTGCCGGACCACGTCGGGCGGCATGGAGCGCATGCCCTGCATGTCGAGGCGTTCCACCAGCTGCTGGTGGATGCGAACCTTCATCTGGGCGATGTAGATCTGCCGTTCGCTGGGGGGCGGCGGCGCGACGATGCTCGGACGAATCGGCGCGGCCATGCGCGGCCGGTCGAGGCTTTCTTCGGTCTTGGGCAGTTCCACCGGCGTTTCGCTCGGGGCGGCCGGGGTGAGGGCGGTTGCGTTATTGCGGCTGAAAAGACCCATGTACGACTCCCAAAAAGTGTGACGTCATCGACGCCGATCCCATTCCAACTCAGGCCGCCTTGGCGACGCCCTTGCCGACCAGCAGGTGACCGAAATCGGTGATGCACTGGCTGATTTCGGCGCGCGGCGTGCTGGTGACGAACGGCTCGCCGTAGTTGATCGCGCTGATGCAGGTCTTGAAATCGTTCGGGATCAGCCAGCTGATTTTCAGGCCCAATGCCCGCTCGACTTCCTGCGGATCGATGTCCCAGCCCTTTTTCACGAACCGGTTGACGACGATCTTGATCTTGTTCGCTTCGATGCCCATGCGACGCATGGCGCCCACGAATCGCTCGGCGTTCTTGGCCGACGGGACGTTGAGCTGCATCACGATCACATTGACGTCGGCGGCCTGCAGGGTGGTCGCATAGAGCGGATCGACGCTCATGATCGAATCGACCACGACGGTATCGAACATTCGCCCCAGGATGTTGAACAAGCGCACCACGCCCGGCTGGTTCACGCGGAGCGTGTCTTCCGGCAGATCGGGACGTGAGAGGATGGAGATGCCGGTCTTCTTGTGCTGGGCCAGTGCGTTGTCCAGCAATTGCCGGTCGACGCGTTCGGCGGACTGCATCACGTCCGCGATCGTGTAGCGGGGACGCGTGTCGAAGTAGCTGGCGCACCCGCCGCGGACCAGGTCCAGGTCGATCAGTGCGGTGCGGCGATTCTGCCCGAGCGAGGCGGCCAGGTTGCAGGCGATCGTCGTCGAACCGCAGCCGCCGACGGTCGGGATGATGTTGAAGATCTTCGCCCGCTTGCCCATGCCGTTGACCGAGGCAAGCCGTTCCAGGGCGGCGGTGAAGCGCTGCTCGTTGATCGGCAACGGGACGAACTCGCGCACGCCGGTGGCCATGGCGTCCATGAGCAGGTTGGGGTCGAGCACCTGGCTCAGGACAAAGAAGCTGATGTTGTGGTATTGCCGCGGCAGGTGCCCGATCTTTCGCAGGCTTTCGCTGGCGCCGGGGTCCAGATTGATCACCACCAACTGCGGGGCATCAGTCCGGTTCAGCAGCGATTCGAGTTGATCGAGCGAACCGATCTGCGCACTCACGCTCACACCGAAGGTGGTCAGGAAGCTGGCCATTTCCTGGCGGTTGGTTTCGTCCGCGTCGACGACGACACAAGTGAGTTGAACGTGCATGATTTCTTCCTCAAAGCGGTTGGCTGAATATCCCCTGACTACTACTTGCTATCGACCTGAGCGACGGGTGACTGAACACCTTGTTCGTCAAAGCCGTTAGGACCGACATATCGGGGCAACTCGGTGGGGACGGTGGTCGGGCCGGTCTTTTTGTTGTCGACCGGGCCGCCGAGGTCGCCGAGGCCGAAGAGCTGCCATTCGTTGGGGTAGCGCCAGTTGGCGCCCGGGGTGGGCGGCACTTGGCCGGGGTTCATCGCCTGCGCCAGGCGCGGGGTGACGAGAATGACCAGTTCGGTCTCGGTGCGGGTGTACTGGACGTTGCGGAAAAACGCGCCCACGATGGGCAGATCGCTCAGGCCCGGCGTTCCGGCGCTCTTGGCGTTGACGCTGCGTTGCAGCAAGCCGGCCAGGGCGAGGGTTTGGCCTTCGGACATTTCCACGATCGAGCTGACTTTTCGCGTCGTCAGCCCGGGGACGGCTGAGCCTTGGATGGTCGTGCCGTTGTTGTAATCGAGCGACGAGACTTCCGGCTCGACTTTCAGGCGGATGCGCCCGTCGCCGAGGACGACGGCGTTATATTTCAGTCGCACGCCGAACTCTTTGTATTCGATGGTGATGGTGGAGCTGCCGCCGGCGCCGGCTTGCGGGACCGGAATCGGGATTTCACCACCGGCCAGGAAGTTGGCGTCCTCGCCGCTGATGGCCACGAGATTCGGCTCGGCCAGGGTGCGGGCGAGGTTGTTCTGCTTCAGGGCCTGGATGAAGGTTTCAAAGGCGGTCTTGCCGATGGTTCCGGCGGCGAAGACGGTGGCGGACGAGGGGATCGTGGCCTCAGCGGCGCCGGTGGCGAAAGCGCCGATCGGGTTGCCGCCCGGCGCGTTGTCAAAGCCGATGCGGGTATGACCGTCGGTGAAGAAGCTGTTGAAGCCCAGTTGCACGCTGGCGGACCGCGCCATTTCGATGAACTGCACGCCGAGCACGATCTGCTGTCCGCCGCCGACTTCCAGGAAATTGATCACGTCCTTGGAGTAAGCCCCGGCCACGCGGGCGGCTTGCTCGGCCATCTTCAGGTTGGGGACGCGCCCTTTGAGCGTGACCTGCCCGTTGATGACATCGACCGTGATCGCGGCATCGGGGAAGGTCTTCTTGAATTCGTCGCGCATCGCCTGGACGTCGACGTCGACGGCGATGTCGATGACCTGGCTTTGCTCCTGATCGTTCCAGACGATGACCTGGGTGGAGCCGGCCTTCTTGCCGGTGACCAGCAGCGTCGTCGGGCCGACCGCCGTGACATCGGCGATCTCGGGGTTGCCGATGCTGAAGCGCTTGTACTTGTCCTTGGTGGTCAGGACGGCGGTCTTGTTGATCGTGAGCGAGAGCCGGCCGCTGTTGTCGGTGCCGCTTTCGACGAGGCCGACGACCGGGGGGACGGCGGGCGTGAAGCTGACGCCGGCGACCGGGACATTGGCGGCCAACGGACCGTCGGCGGCGGCGGCTCGCGTCAGGGCGATCGCCGTGAAGGCGACTGCCCAGCGGACGGCATGTTTCAGGGTCGCGCGGTTGTCGGTGGTTTTGCGTTGCATCGTTGCCTCAGTCGGTTGAAGGTCGCTTCCAGAAATTCGTCGGGGTTCGTCGGGGACGGCTTATTTGTTGTGTTCCAGTTCCGTGAGCGCGCCGGGGATTTCAGCATCGGCGGGCGCCTGGGGAGCGGGCAGGTCGAAGGTTTGGGTGGAGGTAGCACCGCCCTTGATGATTTCGACTGTCCAGCTTTGACGGGTCGGCTGGGTGGTCGCGATAGCGACGTCGGTCGCGGGGAGCGTCTTGCCAGAGGCCGCGAACGGGTCGCCGGCGTCCTCGTGTTCGCCCTTGAGGTCGGCCAGCGTGATGCCGGCGTTGTCGACTTCGGTGGTGTCGCGGCCGTTCCGCAGCACAAGGCGGACGCGGCTGGTGTTGGTGGCGAGTTCGAGCCGTTCCACGTCTTTGGGCTTCACCAGCAGCGTCACGGTCTTGGAGGCCTGTTGCGGTTGGCCTTCGGGGGCGTTCGGGTTCGTGCGCGAACCGACAGCCAGCACCGTGACGCTCTCCAGCAGCGTCTTGGACATCGGCTTGCCTTCGGATTGGATCGTGGCCACCACGTCCACCTTGCACTGCGGCTGGATGAAGCCCGCGACGCCGGTGGTGTCGTTGATGTCGACGGTGATCGCCCGCATGCCCTTGGGGAGCGTAGCGGCGACGCCGTAGCCCGAGCCGTCGTCGGCCAGGGTGTTCGGCAGGATGGGCTGGCCCTTGATGACGCCGTACTTCAGCACCCGGTTCACGGGGCCGGCCGCGGTCGTGTAGGCGCCGGCCGGGACGGTCGCGTCGTCGATCTTGCCCAGCGCCACGTCCGCATCGGTGAGCGTGGTGCCGGCTTCGATGTCACGGGCCGCGATCGCGATCGGGGCGAAGTGAGTCGATTCCACGACCTTGGGTCCGCTGTTGGCGACAAGAGTCATGGCCATCCGGGCTGCGAACAGCCCAAGGACGATGGCGGCGACGAGAGGTGCGATGGCCTTAAGTTTCATGTCTTTTTCCTTAAAAAGCCTTTAAGAGACCTTTGCTATTAACGTCGGGTCTGCGGGCTGTGCGGTTTAGGAGGTGTTCGCAATTTCTCAGGAAAATCGACTTGTCGGACGTTGCGCGCCGAGCGACGGGGAAGCCAACAAATGACGATCCCCCCGCTCCTTGCGAAACCGATGGGACGGCGCAGGTCCAACAAAAAGCCGCCCGGCGAATCTCCGGGCGGCATGAGGGGTCTTGGGCGTTCAGGGGGGCGAGGGCTAGCCTTCGCGACGCATGGTCGTTGAGCCGTAGATCACCTTGCTGGAGGGGATGCCGCCCCACAGGAGCGGGCAGACATTGACCCCGATCGTGCCCCAGGTGGATTGCACTTTCACCACGATGGCCGTCCCCGCGACAGGCGTGGTGGAGGAGATCGTGAGATTGGCGTTGCTGGTGTCGGTGATGAGGACGGTGTATTTGGTCGACGGAATGCCGGCCGCATCCATGCAGCTGGCGACGGCGTTGGTGACGTCGGAATTGGCGGTGCCGGTGGCGGCGGCGCGAGCGCCTTCGCGGGCGGCGCCTTCGAGCGTGTGCTTCAGGTAGAAGTAGTCGCCGTACTGGATGCCGCCGAAAATCAGGTAGCACAGCGGCACCATCACGAGCGACGCTTCAAGAACGGCCGAGCCGCGTCGGCGGCGATTGTTTTGAGAGATCAGCATAATCCACACTCCGATTCCGGCATTCAGGCCCCAAGGCGGGCGAACGCCTAGAACACCAGACAGAAGATCAGGACACCTGCCCCCAGCGGCACGGCATACGGCAGCGGGCGGTCAATGCTCCTGAAGCTCTTCCCTGTCTGTTGAATATGATCGGCCCCTACGGTGCGGACATGAAGCAGATTGATCGCCAGGAGCCCGCTATTTTTGAACAACGCGTAAAGCTTTCCCGATTGTGCGGCCTGCACGATCGCAATGACCATGCCGATCACCGTCGCCGCGATCAGGACAAACACGACGCCCACCGGCCCGCACCAGGCGCCCAGGGCGGCGAGCAATTTGACGTCGCCGCCCCCCATCGCCCCCAGCACAAACGCCGGCAGCAGCAGGCCGAAGCCCACGACGCTGCCGAGCAGCGCCGCGGCGAAGGAGACGTGCGTCCCCCCTTCCCACGCCACGCCCAGGCCGGTGCAAAAGATGATCAGGTTCAGCGCGTTGGGAATCCGCCGCGTCCGCCAATCGATGACGGCGGCCAGCGATACGAAGACGATCAGCGGCAACAAGGACACGGCATGGGCCATGCCGGATTTATCGGATGGATCGACGCCCCACCGGAGCAGCGACGATTATCGGACGCGCGCGGAGCACGTCGTCACGTTCCCCCTGCGCGATCGAAGCGGCGGGAGTGCACGCTGACCCACCGTCCGAACCGCCGGATTGGGAATCGGCCCATTTTTAGGTGTCAACGCCCATTAGAAATGTCCGGTTCTTAGCTCATTAGGAATGTCCGCTTCCGGGGCAGCCGTCGGGCCGGGGAGGCGTGGCCGGGACGGGGCGGCGGCGGCGGCCGGGCGCCAGTTCAGTTTTTTCTCTCC
>JBQCCH010000087.1:0-3115 GCA_051962375.1 Tepidisphaeraceae bacterium | reverse complement strand
GCCCCCGGTGGGAGCGTCATGAGTGCAAGCACATACAGGCCTCTTGTTGCGATGGTGGCAGATGCCAGCACCGGCTACGGCCGCTCCATCTTTCGAGGGGCGATGCGCTATGCCAACCTTCAGCGGCAATGGCTGATCCGGACCAGTTTTTCGCTTTCGGCGTTGTCAAAGGTGGTGCAACGTCAATTTGATGGCGCCATCATTGCCGGCCCGACGACCCGGGAAACGAAGCTCATCCGCCGACTGTTCAAGCACGCGGTCGTCTGCTCCGGCACGGTGAGTGCGGACGTCGTGCCAGTGGCGAGTTTGGATGATTATGCCGTGGGCGTCATGGCGGCGGAGCATCTGCTGGAATGCCGGCTTCAGCACTTTGCTTTCTACGGAAATGCCGGGCTGGGTACCTCGTTGAATCGGTACCGCGGCTTCAAGGATACGGTGACCCAGGCAGGCTTCAGTTGCGTGGACGTGGGCATGGGATGGCTTACGCCCGCGGTCGCCATGGAAGGAACGCTGCTGGCGAAATTGATCGCGTGGCTGAACCAGTTGAAGCACCCGATCGGGATGATGTGCGTCGACGACAGCGCGGCTTTGGAAGTGGCGACGGCATGCCAGGAAGCGAACATCAGCGTGCCGGATCGGGTGGCGATCATCGGCGTGAACAACGACGATCTGCTGTGCGAGAGCGCTTGGCCGCCGTTGTCGAGTGTTGACGGCGACTACGCCCGCGTCGGCTACGCGGCGGCCGAACTGCTGGACCGGTTGATGGCGGGCGAGCGTCTGCGAAAAGCGGAGCGTGTCGTGCGCCTGGCCCCGCTAGGGATCGTGCGGCGCCAAAGCACGGATCTGCTGGCGATCACCGACGAAAACATCGCAGCGGCGGTGCGATTCATTCGCGAACACGCGTGCGATCCGTGCGGCGTCAGCGATGTGCTTCGGCATGTGCCCGTCTCGCGTCGCTGGCTCGAAAAGCAATTTGAGACCATCCTCGGGCGCGGGCCGTACGACGAAATTCTGCGAGTCCGCATCGAAACGGCGAAGCGACTGCTGGCGAAGACGCAATTGAAGATCGACGACCTCCCCGGCCGTTGCGGATTTTCGGCCGTCCAACCGTTCCGCAGAGCCTTTCTGCGAGCGACAGGCACCACGCCCGGCGCTTACCGACGCGCCCGCGCTTCGGTGAATTAACCCGATCGGGCAGCGCGGCTCGTGCGCAATGTGCACCCATTTGGAACGCAAAAGGGCTTTGTCGCCGGCCTGCTCATTCGGAACAATTTGAACATCAAACGAAAGCCGTTGCTCCTCATGGCGGAGAGCGACCGCGTCGCGGTATCGACACGACGCGCCACATTCATCGTCTTCTCGGTTGGAGATTTCATATGCGGAACGTGCATCGCAAGTCATTCGGTCGTTCGGCTTTTACGCTCGTGGAATTGCTGGTGGTCATCGGCATCATCGCGCTGCTGATTTCGATCTTGCTGCCGTCGTTGAACAAAGCCCGGCAGCAGGCGCAGCTGGTGGCATGCGGCGCTCAAATGCGTCAGCTCGGCCAGGCGGTGATGATGTATGTGAACGACAACCGCGGCTGCTATCCGCCCACGATGGACGGGTACTACAACAGCCTGGGGAGCCAGTACCTGATCAAGCCCGGCATCTTCTGTGGCGACGCGGGAGCAAACCGCTGCCTGCTGCAGTCTTACGGGGTTTACAACAAGAACCTGCTCGTTTGCCCCGGCGCCCGCACCAACTGGATGCCGACGAACAACGACGTCTACACCAATTATCGATACAACGGCTGCATCGGCGGGACGACCTGGACCAGCCCCACCGACCCTAATTACAAGGCCATTGTCGTGCCGCCCAATCGGTACCTGGCTGTGCCGCTGAAAATCGGGCAATTCAAAAACGCGTCCAAGGTCATGCTCTTCACCGAGCACCTTGACGTCGTGGATGCGTGGACCAGTGTGCCGCAGTTCCGTCCATATCAAAGCTCCGCGCCGACCGACGGCGTGCAGAGCGTGACGGATACGAAAATCGTGCACTTGAGCCGAACCGATCCCACGCGCACCTACTACACCCCGTGGGGCCGCCGGCCGGTGCAGTACGGGTCGAACAATGTCGTCTTTGCCGACGGTCATGGCGAGGCCGTTCGCATCACGCTCGATAAGCAGGGGGGCACCTGGGGCGATGGCACCCTGAAGATTGAACCGCGGTGGTAAGCCGACCCGTTCGCGGAACGAAACCGGTGACCCCGATTGCTGCGGCTTGGCATGGAGGATGGCATGAGCCTGCGTGAACGACTGAATCAGAATGCCAAGGGAGTGACGATTGCGATCGCATGCGTGGCGGTGCTGGCGATCGGGCTCGGCTGGTGGGAAATCAGGTCGAGCGCGAATGCAATTGCCTCGCTCAGCACATCGTCGGCCTATTTCACGGACGACGACGGCAAAACCTATTTCGTCGGCCAATCCGACCAGATCGTGCCGTTCCAGCACAATGGAAAGACTGCGTACCTGGCTACGGTGATCCAGTGCGGGAAAGAATCGCCGCGGGTGGCCTACTTGCTTCGCTATTCGCCGGCGGCGATCCAACAGATTGAGCAGGTTCGAAAAAGCGGACAGAATATCGAGTTGGCCACCTCGTCCATCATTGCGGATGGAAGCGAAGTGCGGCGGCCGGGCGAAGAGAAATGGCTGCCGATCCACAGCGCGGCAGCCGCGAAAGTCCTGAAGATCGAATGCCCGAACAATCAACCGGTGCAGTTCGTCACTCCCTAGCCCGAAATGCGATGTTGTGCACTACGGAGCGGAGGGATGATGATGTTCACACGCAGGAATTGGCAGGCGACATGGGCAGTGGTGGCGGCCTGCGGTCTGCTGTTGGGCACTCCGTTCGAGGCCCGCGCGGATGATCCGTATACGGTGACCTGGCATTCGCTGGGCAAAAATTACCGAGACTCGATGCCGATCGGCAACGGCGATCTGGGTATCAACCTGTGGACCGAGGCGAACGGCGACGTCGTCTTTCTCATCGGCAAGAATGACGCGTGGAGCGAAAACAGCCAGTTGCTGAAACTCGGGCGCGTTCGCGTGTCGCTGACGCCCAATCCATTTGCCTC
>JBQCCH010000086.1:0-4665 GCA_051962375.1 Tepidisphaeraceae bacterium | reverse complement strand
GTTCCAGCTGCTCCCGCTGCCCACGCTCGGCGTAATCTTGGTCGTGTCGAGCCGGAAGTAAGACACATTCGCCGACGCATCCAGCCCACTGACGGTCCAATTCAGGGTGGCATCGTTTTCGCCGCTCGCGGACGAGTTGCGATAATAATTGATGCCGCTGCTTGTGCTACGGTTACCATAACCCGAAACGGTGACCGTGTAATTCCCGAAATCGCCATCCGGAACGGTCCAGACATTATCGCTGGTGGTGCCGCCGGAGGTCGCCACATCCACCAGGGCCGCGCGGGCTGCGGGCGCCGCCAATGCCAGAGCGCCAAGTGCGACGCAAAACCGGGAAGTTATTGAAGATTGCATTCGGTCCTCCTGAGAACGTGGGCGGTGAAGAGATCGCCCAGATGTGCACCGGCCCCCACGACGGGACCGGCAGATTCTGTCGCGGCCGCAGAGTCTTCTGCCGCCAGGGGAAATTCGATCGAAGGCGTGCGCGCCGCCAATGCGCCGTTCGGAACCGGCGCCGCCGGCAGTTCAATCAGTTCTCCGGGTGCAGCCCAGGGCAGGCCGTGCTCGCTGGGCATGCTCCAGGTGGCATAGCACTCCCGCAGCACTGGCCCGAGCCCCTCCACCGCCGTCGCGCGTTTTCCTGCCGGGCCGCTGATGTGCAGCATCGCGTCCGGAAACCGAATCGATTCCGCCATGCTGCGGTGCACCGCATCGATGAATTCCGCCTGCGCCGATGCCGCTTCAATCCCGCAGAGCACCGGCGTGCGCTCACGAAACGAATCGATCGCCGACCAGAGCTTGTCCGCATCGCTCGACGTGCACGGCCGGCCGTAGTCCAGCGTTGCGCCCCCGTGCAGCCGCACGATCAGATGCCCGTCGCGGTCCCCCGCGTAAGTGACCGTCGCGCGATCAAATTCGATCTCGAACAGCGGCTCCTGCAGGTCGGCGGTCGCGTGCGAAACGACGGTCAGCATTTCAACCCCTTCACCGATCGTGGCGCGAACGGCGGCGCTATCGAACGTTTCGATCGCGTTGGCCCGGTACAACTCGGCGGTGACGGTGCGCGGATGAGCGCTGCGATCGATCGCCGGGCCGAGCAGATACAGCAGATTGTGCACGAAATGGCCGCAGGCATTGTTCAAGGGGCTGTCGAAGACGGGCAGGCCCCCGGTCGTGAATCGGCGGCCGGCCCAGGTGTTGCGCGTGTAGTAGACCTCGTCGCGCGGCCAGAGCACCAGCGTCTTGCACCGCCGCGGCGCGCCAAACCGGCCGCGGAGAATGTCCGCCTTCAGCGCCTGGATCGCGCCGCTGTAAGACCACTGGTAACCGACGGCCACCTGACGGTCGGATCGATCTTTCGCGGCGAGCATCGCCCGGGCTTGCTCCAGGCTTCCGCACAGCGGCTTCTCGCACAAGACGTGCGCGCCGTGGGCCAACGCCTGGATCGTTTGCTGGGCATGAAATTGGATCGGGCTGGCGATCACCACTACGTCCGGCCGGCGCCGGGCGAAAAGCTCATCGGCCGTCGCGTAGATCGGCACGCCCGCTCGTTCCAGGTCGGGCGCACTGGGGGCCGTTGCGGGATAGGGTTCGACGGCGCCGATCAGCTGCACCCCGTGCTCGGCCGCGGATGCCGCGTTCAGCAGGTGGTTGACGTACACAAACCCATACCCGCCGACGCCGAGCAGCGCGACCGAAGTTTTTCGCAAACGCAACATCTTGACTCCATTCAGCATGGCCTCGGTCACCCAGACCTCGATCACCCAGACCTCGATCACTAGGGCAACGGACGAAATCCTTCGGCTTGAACCCGCCAACCCTCGCGCGGAAAGCCCGGCGCAGCGACGGCGGGCGCCCCTTCCCAGCCGCCGGCCATCATCGCGACCGCCGCCAGCAATCCGCCGTTCGCCGGCAGATACAAGGCAAGATCCGGCCGCTGATACACGTGGCCGCTGGGCCCGTAGTTGTTCTTTTTCGACGCCGCAAACAGCGCATCCACGGCAAGATCCTGCCGGCCGCACCGGGCGGCGGCCATCGCCGTCAGCGGGAAATCCCAGCCCCAACAACGGTCCCATTGCCATACCCGCATCACTTCTTCGACACTGCGGCGCATCGTCTCCCGATCGATGCCGTCGCCCGGAAGCATGCCCCGCGCCCCGAGCATGGCCGGGTGCTCCCAGTTCCATACCGTGTACGTCTCGTGCAGCCCCTCGTGATACAGATAAAGCCCGTCGCTTTGCGGCGGCATGGCCAGATGTTCCAGGACGTGATCCCACCCCGCGTTTCGCGATTCGCCCGCGCGCTGCCGCCATTCCTGGGCGATCTTCAAGCCCCATCGCCAATACGTCAGCTCGAAGGTGGGATTCCGCGTCCGTTCCGTTTCATTATTTTCCTGGACGCGTTTGATGGGCGGCCCAAGGGAAAAAACGCCGTCCACCTCGTGGGCGAAGGATGCCATGAATTCGGCCGTCTGCTCGACGATCTCGCGCCAGGCTATCAGCGTTTGCGCGGTGGGGTCGGCTCGATAGCACAGCTCGGCGTAATAAATCGGGTGCGGTTGCTGCCAGATCAAGAGCGGAGCGATCGGCGACGGCGAATCGATCCCTTCGGCATCCACCATCTTCGGCCAACGAACGCCGCGATAGCCTTGCCGCTCCGCGATCTTACGGGCCTCGGGCATGATCTTCTCATACCACGCCAGACTGCGCTTCAGCAGCGGCAGGCGATCCCACGCCGCGAAATGAACGCCGTGCCACCAATGCATCTCAAGATGAAATTTGCCGTACCACGAATTGCACGTGAGCCCCGTTTCAGCCGGCGGTAGCGAGCCGGCACAATTGACGCGCATCAGGTATTGCGACAGGACAACGCGTCGCTCCAACTCGTGCGCCCGGGGGTCGGTGCTGCCGGCGAAATCGATCGCGGCGCCGTGGTTCCAGTAATCCTGCCAAAGCTTGACGCTGGCCGCCTTCGCCTGATCGAAGGCAGGTGTTGCCCCATCCGACTCCGGCGAGAATGCCACCGCCAGCGCGATTTCGCCGATGCCCCGCTCCGCCTGGAGCCGATACTGGTGCTGCCCCGCCGCCACGAACTGCGCGCGTCCCTCCCAGCGGGCCACCACGTAATAGGTCGTCGCATCAAGCTGCCGGACCAGCTCGATCCGGTCGTCAGCCGCTCCGCGAAGCGTCGTGTGATGGGCGGCGGGTTGGTTCCAATCGGCCGCATTGACCCTCGGCGAGCCGTACGGAAACGCCAGGACGATCGCCAGCCGCCCGTCCGCCAACAGCCGCGACTGAACCCGGACCGCCACCGCATCAGTCTCGCCGCCGCAACAGGTTTCGACCTCGACAGGCTCGCCGTCAAATGCGAAACGGCTGCGCAGGATGCCCGTCCATAGATCGAGCGTCTGTTCGATGTTCGACAAGTCAGCGGGCGTCGCATCGACGCCCGCCCGGGTGCGGAGCTGGAAGCCGATGCGACCCAGGTGCAGGCGGTGCGGGTTTTGCCGCAGCCAGTTGAACGTGGCTTCCTGTCCTTCCGCACTGGTGAGGTACGGCACCGGCCGGCCGTAGGTGTCGAAATCGGTATAGCGGATCGATTCGGGCTTCACATCTGCGCCAGCCGGCGTGGTGTGCCAGCCCCACTGACTCATCGTGCACAGCGGCACCCCCTCCGCGTACTCGCCGGGAAACGTCTGCACCCCGGTGATGTCGGCCGTGAAGGCAAACTCGCCATTGCCGACGGTGAGAGGATGAAACGGGTCAAGCGCTTGCAGCCCGACCGCATGGCGTGCGACGACCGCCGCCCTATCAATGCCGTTCATGATGGCCCTGGGTCAGGAGCGCGGAACAGGTGCTTCCGGATTCACAACAGCGTCAAAGAAAGCGCCGGCGATCCTCAGGGATAGCTGGCACGGCGGCCATCAAGCGTGCCCGTGCCGCAGCCGGTTTCACCTTTTGAGTGGTAGACCCGCGCGTTCGTCGAAAAATCGCTGCCGCCGTAGCCCATCGGATTGCTCATGAGGGGCTGACCTGCCGCCAGCGTCTCAAGCATATCCCGCTCGTTCTCCAGATAGGGCCACTCGCTGGAGCTGTTGGTGTATTCGTGCTTGCCCATCACCTTCCATACGTCGATGCTGACGACGGTGACGGCATGCCCATCGGGGAAGACGATATTCCAAGACGGACGCGTGCCTCGTCCCTTGTGGGCTGTGTAAGCTTGCGACCGGAAGAGGTCCGCCGCCAGCATCCGTGTCGCCGGCATATCGTTCAAATGGCGGTAATACCCTCGATTGATCGTGCCGTTCTGGTACCGCCAATGCGGGTTGTAAATGTAGTCGCTTCGAACCGCAGTGGCGCCCGGCACACTAGTAGCATCAGGCCAAGTAGCGCCTACTGCGTTCCACCCGAATAACGGCGCATCGTAATTTGCCGGGCAATAAGCAATCCGTCCTGTGTTGAGGTATTTCTGCTGCCAGAGGCGACCAATGTGATACAGCGTCGTCTTCGTGGGATTGTACGACGTTCCGGTATTGATCGTGGTTGTCCCCGTCTGCGGGTAGGCGTTGATTCCTTTGTTCAGGTACGGCTCAACGAGTTCCCCGTGGTTCGAGTCCGCGTACATCCGCAGGCCAATCGCGAACTGGCGCAGGTTGGAAAGGCACTG
>JBQCCH010000085.1:0-6970 GCA_051962375.1 Tepidisphaeraceae bacterium | reverse complement strand
ATAGGATGACCATGCCCCTCCCCTGCGCCTTTGCCGCCCTGCTCGTCACGGCCGCTGCGAGCACGACCTCGCCCGCGGATCTCGGCTCGCCCAAGTCCGCGTTCCTGGCCTACACCGACGCCATCGAAGGGCGCAACTTCGACGCCCTGAAGGGCATGGTCATCGCCGACGACCTGCATCTGAAAATGCTCAAGGGGCAGCTCGATTACAACGAAATCGAGCAACGCTTTCACGCGGCCGCCGACAAGGCGTTCCCCGGACAAACCGGCAAGCCCAACGACACCGCCGCCCGGCTTCGCCAGTCGATCGAGAAGGCCGACGTGCAGTTCAGCGGCAACACAGTCGCCACCCTCACCACGCCCCAGACCGTCCGGGCCATTCAACTGCGCCGTGAAGGCGGCGATTGGAAGGTCGATCTCAACAGCATGTATCCGCCCGAAGTCGTCGCCGAAGTCGCCGACTTCCGCAAAGCCCTCGCCGACATGATGGCCGCCATCACCCCGCTCATCGAGCAGGGCAAGTACAAGACGTACAACGACGTCAAAAGCGATCTGGAAGTGCGCGTCAAAATGCGCCTCGCCACCCCCAGCGAATCCGGCAGCACGCAACCGAGCCTCTAGCCCGTGAGCTTCGCCAGGCGCGCCCGCAGCACGTCACCCTAAGCGTTAATCGACCGCTTCAATCCCCAGGTCTTTGACCTTCTTGTTCAACGTATTGCGGTTGATCCCCAGGAAGTCGGCCGCCTTCGTCTTCACGTTCCCGCAGCGCCCCAGGGCACGGTCGATCAGGGCGTATTCGATCTGGTCCATGACCAGTTGATAGATCTCCCCTTCCCGCAACTCATATTCCTGAATTGCCTGCTCCGACAGCCGCCGCGTCAGGCTCTCGATGCTTTCGCTCGTCGGGCTCTGACGACGCTGCTGTGCGAACATCCGCACGCTCAACGGAAGCAGGTCTTCGGTGAATTCTTCGTCGTTGCTCAGCACCACCGAACGCTCGATCGCGTTCTCCAATTCACGCACATTGCCCGGCCAAGGGTACCGCGTCAGCACGTTGAGCATTTCACGGTTGATCTTCTTCAAATTGCGGCCATTCACCGCGTTGTACTTGTCGAGGAAATAGTCGATCAGCCGCGGCACATCCTCCCGCCGATTCCGCAGCGGCGGCAGATAAATGCTCACCACGTTCAGGCGGTAAAACAGGTCTTCCCGGAAATTGCCCTTGGCCACCTGCTCCTGAAGATCGACATTCGTCGCCGCGATCACGCGCACGTCGATTTTCACAACCGACGTATCCCCGACGCGCTCAAACTCCCGTTCCTGCAGCACGCGCAGCAGTTTCACCTGCAACACCGGCTCCATCGTCCCGATTTCATCGAGAAAAATCGTCCCCCCGTCCGCCGCCTCAAATCGGCCGACCTTGTCCTTGATCGCGCCGGTGAAGCTCCCCTTCACGTGCCCGAACAATTCCGATTCCAACAGCGTCCCCGTCAACGCCCCGCAATTCACCCGAATGAACGGCCGATCTTTGCGCGGCGAATTGTGGTGAATCGCCTTGGCGATCATCTCCTTGCCCGTGCCCGTTTCCCCCAGCAGCAGCACCGTCGCCCGGCTGTTCGCAACCTGCCCCACGATCGAAAACACGTCGTGCATCGCGGGCGAGTCGCCGATGATGTTCTCAAAGCGAAACCGATCACGCACCTGCGCCCGAAGCTGCGCGTTCTCTTCCAGCAATTCTTCCTTCTGCCGCATCACCATCCGGTTGATCTGGATCGCCTGCGCCAGCAGCGCCGCGATCACTTCCAGAAACCGCCGGTCGGCATCCAACTGCTGCTCCGAGATCAACGGCTTGTCGATCGCCAGCGCGCCCGCAACCCGTCCCTCGATCCGAATCGGAATACAAAAATAACTGATCGGCCCCGTGTTGTTTGCCAGGTCGATCCGCTGCGTCTTATTCAAAAAATCCGGCTCGCTCCGCACGTCCGCGATCACCCGCGCCCGCCCCGTCGCCACCACCGCCCCGGTGATGCCTTCGCCGAGCGCGAATCGGTTTCGATCGATGTTCTCCACCGACAACCCCATCGCCGCTTCAGTCCGCAGCCGGCCGGTCGATTCATCCAGCAGCACCAGCGTCCCGCGGTGCATTTGCAGCTTGTCACTAATCAGCTGCATGGTTTTGGTGAAAATCTCTTTAAGCTCCAGCGTCGACGATAGAATCTGGCCAATCTCAGTCAGGATGGCCAGATTGTGCGTGGCATCATCGACTTGGGCCTCGGCGGTGGGCGGATTTTCGACAGTCATGACTAAATTCTAGGCAAAATCCCCGCCGGCCGCTAGTCTTTCATCAGTTCGATTGCCGTGAAACTGCGCAGCAGTCGCGATAATTCGCGCAAAGGTTGACGATGATGCCTCCCGCTCCCGGTTCGCACGGCACACTCCTTTTCGATGGCAACTGCGGCATGTGTTCCGCCACCGAAGGCCGCTGGCGCGCTTGGCTGCAGCGTCACGGCTTCCAAACCGGCTTCCTGCAGGATGATGCCCTCGCCAACACCCTTCCAACCACGCTCCGCCACAACCCCCGCGGCCTCCTCCTGCTGACTCCCACCGGCCAGGCCCTCGTCGGCGTCGATGCCTTGGCCGCCATCGCCGATACCGCCGGGTGGGCCCGCCCTGTCGCATTCCTCATGCGTCTACCGGGGTTGCACGGTCTCGCCCGCATCGCCTACGCCGGGGTCGCCCGACGTCGTCAGCGCATCAGCCAGTTGTGCCGCCTCCCGCCCGCTCGTCCCGCCCCTTCGATCAACGAAACCACCGCCGCGCCGCAGCAGTCCGCGCCGAATCAGCATTGAGCAAATCCATCAGCCGCCCTATTCTGCAATGATGACCGTGGTTCATTCGATCCGAGACTGCCGCACCGCCCGCTCGCGGCTGGGGACGCTCGCCTTCGTGCCGACAATGGGCGCCCTTCACGCCGGCCATGTGTCGCTAATGTATTGGGCCCGTGAGCAAGCCCGCCATGTCGCCGTCAGTATCTTTGTGAACCCCACGCAGTTCGGCCCGCGCGAAGACCTCTCCCGCTACCCGCGCACGCTCGACCAGGACCTCGCCCTCTGCCGCGAGGCCGGCGTTGATCTGGTCTTCGTCCCCGAGGTCGACGAAATCTACCCGCCCGAAGGCCCCCGCATCGTTGTCGATCTGCCCGACCTCACCAACGTCCTTGAAGGCAAACACCGCCCCGGCCATTTCCAGGGCGTCTGCCAGGTCGTCAGCAAATTGTTCAACATCGTCCAGCCGCAATACGCCTGCTTCGGGCAAAAAGATTTCCAGCAGCTGCGCATTCTGGAAGCGATGACCCAGGCGCTCGATTTTCCTGTCCAGCTCGTCCCCTGTCCCACCGTCCGCGAAGATGACGGCCTCGCCATGAGCAGCCGCAATCGCTACCTCAGCCCCGACGAGCGAGCCCGCGCCCTGTCCATCAGCCGAGCGCTCTTTGCCGCCCAGGACGAACTCAAATCCGGCGCCCAGGTCGCCAGCAAGCTGGTGGCCACCATGCAACGCATCATGCTCGATGTCGGGCGATACGGGCACGTGCCCCTGTCGATCGATTACGTCGCCTGCGTCGATCCCAAAACGCTCCGCCCCGTCGATCAATTCAACGGCCCGGTCGTTTGTGCGATCGCCGCCCGCGTCGGCAGCACCCGATTGATCGACAACCTGATCCTCACCCCCTGAACCTGCGTAAGAGCTTTTATGTTTCCGGAATTATTCAAAATCCCGTTCCTCGGCTTCTCGGTGCACAGCTACGGCCTCATGCTGGTCATCGGCCTGCTCCTGGGGATCGAACTCGCCAAATTCCTCGCCCGCCGAAGCGGCCTGAATCCTGAAACCTTCTCCAATGCCGCCATCCTCGCCCTCGTCAGCGGCTTGATCGGCGCTCGCATCGGCTATGTCATTCAATTCCATGACGAATTCACCGGCGGCACGCCGATGCAAAACGTCTGGGCCGCCCTCAATATCACCAGCGGCGGCTTAACCTATTACGGCGGATTTTTGCTCGCCTTCCCCGTCCTGGTGATCTACGCGATCAAAAAGCACCTGCCGGTGCTCCGCGCCATGGACGTGATTGCCCCCTGCCTGATGATCGGCCTCGGCTTCGGCCGGGTCGGCTGCTTTCTCAACGGCTGCTGCTGGGGCCAGCATTCCGATCTCCCGGAGCCGCTGGCCATCACCTTCCCGTATGGCAGCCTGCCGTACATGGATGAATACGAACACCAGGAAAAAATCCCGCCCCAGCAATTGTTCATCCGCGACCCGGTCCAGCACACCGAACGCCTCGCCAAGCCCGATGAGATCAAGGCCCAGCATGATCTCGCCGCCGCCGCCGCTGCGGAGCGATCGCTCCCGGTCATCAACACCCAACTCATCAGCACCGTCACCGCCCTGATGATCGCCGCGATCGTAACGGCCTTCTTCACCTTCGGCGCAACGCCCGGCAAAGGCTTCGCGCTGATGATGATGCTCGAAGGGCCGACCCGCTTTCTCATCGAAGGCATGCGCGTCGAGCCCCTGGTCATCGGCCCGCTCACGCTCAGCATGATCATCGGCCTGGTCGTCTTCTCGGGCGGCGTCGTGCTCTGGTTCTTCGCCGGCTGGCGCGCCCCGCGCATCGCCGACGATTACAAGCACTTGGCCCTCACGCCGGCCGGCGCGTGATCGGCGTGCGCAGCGGTTCGCGCGGATAACATGATGCGATGCCGTCGCGCCGCCCGCTAAGCCTTCGATAACGCTCAACCGGCCGCGCCTGACGCGCGACGCGCGATCAGCCACGCGTGTTGACGCAACGCCATTCACCTCAGCGGCGTCCCACGTTTAACGGTGTTTGCCCTTTAGCGGTGCCCAACCTTTATCGGCATCCGCGCTTTAGCCGCGACCGCGTTTTGCATTCCCGCGGGCCCCGCCCGTCGCTCGCGGCTTCCCGCGCGCCGGCCCACCGCTCCCGCCCGGCCGCTTGGCAAATCCCGGCTTCCCGCCGGTCGCTCTCGGTCGCGACGCATCGCCCGCTGGTCGCTTCCCACCCTTGCCGCTCGGACGCGCTCCCGGCTTGACGTCGCGCTTCCCGCCCGAGCTTCGCCCCTCGGCCTGGCCCGGCCGCTCTTTCGGCTTGATCTGCTCTCGAAGTTTGTCCACTTCCCACGCATTCAGCAGCCGAAAATCGCCCGGCTTCAATCGGCCCAATTCCAAGGGGCCGATCTTGATCCGCGTCAGCTCCCGCACCTTGTGCCCCACCTTCGCCAGCATGCGACGAACCTGCCGATTCCGCCCTTCGCGAATCGTGATCTGCAGCACGCTGCTCTGCCCCGTGCGCTTGATCATCTTGATGTACGTGCGGCCGGTCTTGAAGCCCCCTTTTTCCGGATCCGCCAGCCAAATGCCCTCAGCCAGGCGCTGAATCGTCTCCGGCTTCACGAACCCATCGACCAGGGCCGTATACGTCTTGGCCACGCCGAATTTCGGGTGCGTCAATTGCTGGGTCAGATCGCCGTCATTGGTCAGCAGCAGCAGCCCCCGCGAATCGGCATCGAGCCGCCCGACCGGGTACACCCGGTGATCAATCTCCGGCGGCAGCAAGTCGATCGCCCGCTTCTGCTCGCCCTGCGCCACATTCGTGCAGTACACGCCCCGGGGCTTATTCAGGATGATGTACACCCGCTCCTGCGCTTCTTTTTTCGGCAAAAACACGCGCTCGCCGTCGATGCTGATCTGATCCACTTCCGGATCGACCATGACCGGCAAGGTCCACACCAGCTCCCCATTGACCTGGATGCGACCCTGGAGAACCATCTCCTCCACGTGCCGCCGAGATTCCACGCCCGCGTCGGCGAGGAGTTTTTGGATGCGTTCTTTCATGCGACCCGTAGCATAATCGGGATTGCCCGGCCGCACGAGATGCCATTTCCCGCCACCGCCGACCCCCTGATTAAGCCGCGTTCCGCCTCACTTGGCATCCGCGCGACGCAGAAACTCCGCCTCATCGATCACTTCAATGCCCAGCTCGCGGGCTTTATCCAGCTTACTCCCCGCACTCTCGCCGGCGACGACGAAGCTGGTCTTGCGGCTCACCGCCGAGCCCGCCTTGCCCCCCAGCGCCACGATCCGCTCCTCCGCCTCGGCCCGCCCGAGCGTCGGCAACGTACCCGTCACCACAATGCTCTTGCCCGCAAACGGCAGATTCCCGGACGGAGCGGCCTTGGTTTCTTCCAACCGCACGCCCAGCGTCCGCAGTTCGGCAAACAACTCACGCCCCCGCGCCGATTTGAAAAACTCATGAATCACCTCGGCCGTCCGCACATTCGTGCGCAGCGCGGTTGCCATCTCCTCGTCGTCGGCGGCTTCCAGTTCTTCAACCGAAGCGAACCGCTCGCTCAGCAGCGCGATCCGCGATTCATTCAATCGCCGACCCAGCCCGGGCAATGCCTTTAGCGCTTCCAGCCGTTCTTCCACATCCGCCGCGCCACTGCCGCGCGTCGACGCCAAGCCGGCGACGATCGAACTCGCCAACGCAAGCAGGCTTTTTTCGCTCGACGCATCCTCATCCGCTTCGCTCAGGGCGCGACGCAGGTCATCGATGCTGGCCGCCAACAGCGTATCGATGTCGCCCCCCCACGCCGCCAGCTTCCGGCCATTGGTCACGCCCAGGAACCGCGCCCCGATGCTCCCCAGCACCGATCCCAGCCCGCGGCCTTTCGACGCTTCGATCGAGGTCATGATCGCAGCCGCCGTCTTCTCGCCCACTTTTCGAATGCTGGTTTTGGTCTCTCCCGTTTTCTTGTCGACCCGGCTCGTTTCGCTCTCCAGCCCCGCGATTTGCTCCGCCGTCAGCCGGTAGATGTCCGGGATCGATTTCAGCGCGCCGGCGTCCATCAATTGCTGGATGATCGCTTCCCCCAGCCCATCGATGTTCATCTGCTTTC
>JBQCCH010000084.1:0-2238 GCA_051962375.1 Tepidisphaeraceae bacterium | reverse complement strand
CCCGTGAAGCCCGTCGTCGAACACGATGAGCACGAACTGGCGCTCAATGCGGCCGACCCGGCGCGATTCGACCATCTCAAGCTGTTTCCCAACTCAAACTGGGAATTCACCAAGTGGGAACGGCAGGATGTCATCGGCTTTGGCGTCTGCTGGGTGCTCGTCTTTGCCATTCTGGGTCTGTTCTGGTTCGTGCTGAACATCGGCGCCTGAGCGAGCCGCGGGTTTGGCGTGAGACGTGGAGATTGACGTGATGCGATCGGCTTTACCGATTCTAACCGCGGCGGTGGGAGCTCTGGTGATCGGCGGCTGCGCGCCGGCGCAACGCACGATGATGCAACCGGCGACATCTGGACCGGCGACGGCGCAACCGACGTCGCAGCAGTCAACGGCGCCGTCGTTTCCCCCGCCCGCCCCGCCGCGCTACTCGGCCGACCAGATTCTGAACAATGAGCACCCGGGCCGGCGCGAATCCCCGCCGGTGAAGGTCGATTACGACGCCAGCGGCTTCGCCAAGGATCGGCTCTATTCGGTCCCGCCCGTCGGCACGCATCCCCGCATCCTGTTCGGCCCGTCCGATCTGCCGCGCATTCGTCGACAATTGAACGAGACGGTCTCCGGTCGCGCCATGATGCAGGGCCTGCGCGACAAGCTCGCCAAAGGCATCGACAAGCCCGGGACCATGGAGAACCGCTGCTTCGTCGCGCTGCGCGATGGCGATCTTGCGGCATTCCGGGCGGCGTATCAGACCGACTGGGCCACGCGCCCGCCCGGCTCCGGCCCATCGCCCGGCCTGCAGAAGGCGGCCGTCAGCTGGTCGCAACGTGATCCCCTGACGACCGCCCTTGAAATGCGCTGCTGGATGGCGCTGTTCGATGACAACGCGGCCATGGGCAAAGAGAACGCCGCCGCCGTCACCACCTACGCCCGCTACCTGCAACCGGCCCTGCAGCAGGCGCGCCGCGGGCTTTACGGCGACGATTTCTGGCTCGGCATCCGCGCCGCCCTCGGCCCGGCGCCGGATTTCGCCTTCGCGTACGACTGGTCTGAGCCCTACATGACCCCCGAACAGGCCGCGGAAGTTCGCAGCGTCATCAGCCTGGCGACCCAAGGCACCTTCAATGACGGCATGAATCTCCCGCCCCACTGGCGCAACTGGAACCACATCGGCATGGCGCTGGCGGACCTCACGCTGGCGCTGTCGATCGAAGGAGAAGATGGCTACGACCCGCGCATCTACGACCGCGGCGTGGAAGTCGCCCGCGATTATCTCACCTACAGCATGACCGCCCTGGGTACAGGCAAAGAAGGCATCGGCTATCACACGGCCGGCCTCATGCACACGGAAATGTTCATGCTGGCGGCGGCGAACCGTGGGGTGAATCTCTTCACTCACACCCATTTCCGCAACTACTTCCGCGACTACCTCCCCTGGGCCGTGCAACCCTTCGGGCAAGGGTGGCTGAAGCCCAACGCGGGCGTGTGGCTCGGCGAGGGCGACCTCGCATCGTTCATGCCCAACGTCGCCGCCGTCATGCCGATGAAGTTCTTCTACCCGAATGATCCGCAGGTCAACACCGTTTACGCGACGTTGCCCGGCATGCAGGACGACAAGAGCATCGCGGCCTCGCTGAAGAACAGTTTCGTTCGTGAGACGACCCTCCTCTGCCCGGCAGACCCCGCGCGGCCTCCCGCCGCCACGCAGCCGGCGCATGATCCCAAGGCCCTTGACTTTTACGACGCCGAGCGGGGCATGATGATCGCCCGCACCGGCTGGAACCCGCGCGACATGGTCATGCATTTTGACTGCCGCTGCGACACCACCTTTGCCGCGCATGACCATGCCGACCGGGGCGAATTCACGCTGACCGCGCTGGGCGTCCCCTGGGTCACCAAGGGCTATCGCGATACCGAGAGCCAGTACCACAGCATCGTCGGCATCGACGATCACGGGCAGGGCTACTTCCCCCCGCCCGGCCGATGGGTGATGCACCGGGAGAATGACAACCTCACCACCGCCACCATCGACGCCAAATATTGCTGGGATTGGATGTGGGCCAAGGCGCTGATGGTCGAGCCCGTCGCGCAGCTGAAGGCCGAGCACTTTGACAATTACATTGACCCGCGGAACCGCCTGCTGGCCCGCTTCCCGATCGGGCTCTGGGAACGAGACCCTTCGCCCCAGGTGAAGGCGTATTACGACGGCTATCTCGCCGGCGATCCCCGGATGTGGGCCGAAGA
>JBQCCH010000083.1:0-5970 GCA_051962375.1 Tepidisphaeraceae bacterium | reverse complement strand
TTGCCCGTCACCCGGATCAGCCCGCGATGCGGCAGATCGATCAGGCCGACCGATTTGCGAATCGCCGCATATTCCGCCTGCGGCTCGCCAAACGTGCTGACGATTTCGATCGTGTCATACGGCTGCAATTCGGCGCCCCGTTGGGCGTGCGTCGGAAGCAAAGGATTGGCGTCGGTCGGGTCCATGACTCCGCTAGTGTAGAGCACGAAAAACCCTGCGTCGAACCGGCAAACACGCTATACTTGGGGATGATGAGCAATAGCTTACACAACCCGCACGACGACGCCCCGAACGACGAGGGATCGCTGCGCGATCTGACGCCGGCGATCGACGGATGGGAATATGAGCCCGGAACCATCAATGTTCGCCGAATCGTCGGCCTGGACGGCATGCCGAAAGTGCAGATGCGCCTGGAACTGGGCATGCTGCAAATGGAAGTCACCGGCCGGCCCGACGGACGCCGTCCGCACGGGTTCGAATCGCTCCTGGAATTTCATGAGCACCGCCTCGTCGAAATCAAGCAGAAAAACGGCGGCGCCCCGGCCGGCTTCGTGCTGACGCCGGAGCAGTGCAACGAGCTGCGCGAAGAGGCCGCCATGTATTACCAGCGGTATCTCTCCATGTTCGTGCTGAACGATTTCCCGGCCGTGATGCGCGACACCAGCCGCAATCTCCGCGTGCTCGATCTGTGCGGCAAATTTGCCGTCGCCGAGCAGGATCGCGTCCTGATGGAGCAATATCGCCCGTACATCATCATGATGAACACGCGGGCCGAGGCGTCGCTGCTGATCGAGGAAAAGCAGCTTCACAAAGCCCTGGATGCCGTGCGGCGTGGGCTGCGGCGGATTCGGGAATTCTTCGAAAACTTCAACCACCCCGAGGCTTACGACCGCTGCGAAGAGGTTCGCGTCCTCAAGCGGTTCGGCCGCGAAGTGAAACGAAAGCTGCCGGTGGGGCAACTGGAGCGCCTCCAGCGCAAGCTGAAGAAAGCCCTGCAGGCCGAGCAATACGAAGAGGCGGCCAAGCTCCGCGACGCCATCGCCGCCTACCAGCAGCAAAACCCCACTGCCATCGGCCAATCGTAAGCGTCGCGGCTTCCAGCGATCGCTGGTGTGGCGTCTTCGTCGATCCTGCCAAAGTCCTCAAACCGTTTATCCGATGCGTTCGGGTGAAGGTTTGAGGACTTTTGCGTTGGGATCCGATTTATCATTGGGAATTTCGCCCCATTTGGTGTATATCGACTCGGTCCTGCGCCCTCAGACCTGCATGGCCCGCCGGGCCGCTTCTGATATAGCAGCATTGTTTTTGAGTTTTTGAAGGATCGTTATGCGCGCGATTGTGACCGGGCAAGTGGGTGTCGACAAAGGGCCGTACCTCGAAGCCGTCAAGAAAATGGCCATCGACGCCGGCCATGACCTGGAAGTGTTTCATGTCGGCAAAATGATGTACCAGGAAGCCCCGGACGTGCCCCCGGGCCGCATCCTGAACCTGCCCATCTCCCGGCTGAACACCTTGCGGCGCGCGGTCTTCAAGGAAATCCAGCGGCTCAGCGAGCAGCACGAACACGTCATCGTCAACACCCATGCCACCTTCCGCTGGCGCCACGGCCTGTTCGCCGCCTTCGATTACGACCAGATCAAATCCTTCAACGCCGACTTCTACGTCACACTCCTCGACAACGCCGAAAGCGTCCACCAGCGGCTGAACAAGGATCACGACATCGACCACACGCTCAAAGACATCATGGTCTGGCGCGAGGAAGAAAACCTGGCGACGGAAATCATCGCCAACATCCTGCGCGGCTACGGGCGGTTCTTCGTCCTCTCGCGCGGCCGAACCGTGCCGACCGTCAAGACCTTGTATCGCATGATGTTCGAGCCGAAGACCAAGAAGGTTTACCCCAGCTTCCCCATGAGCCATGTCATGGACCTGCCCGACACGCTGGCGGAAATTAACGCCTTCCGCGCGCTGCTGGCCGAGCATTTCATCGCGTTTGATCCGGGCGACGTCGACGAATTCGTCCTGCACACGCTCGGTGTGAAGGCGAAGGAAGAAGGCAAAGAAACCATGGAAGTCGAAGCCGCCGAGGGGCGGGTGACCTTCAAGACCGATGAAGTCGTCCAGATCAGCGGCGACATCATGGGCCAGATCTACGCCCGCGACTTCAAGATGGTCGACCAAAGCGACATGATCGTGAGCCTGGTCCCCGAACTCCCGAACGGCAAGCCCGGCCTGAGCAGCGGCGTGGAACGCGAACTGCACCACGCCTGGGAGGGCGGCAAAGAAGTCTACGTTGTCTGGGGCTGCCGCGGCACGCCGTCCCCCTTCATCAGCGAGACCGCCACCCGCGTTTTCCGATCCACCACCGAAGCCGTCGAATTCTTCAAATCCAAGGGATACATCCGCTAACCGCGTCGTCGGACGCCAGATGGTCTGCACACCGTGGGTCGCACCGAGTGTCGGTGCGACCCACGGTCGTTGTGATCGCCCCTGATTCGTCTATAACCACCCCCCATGAGCACCAACGAACGCGCCGCCCGGGCCGAGGTCGTGAATCCGCATGTGCCCCAGCCCACGCGGGGCAAGATCGCTTCCGTCGCCGTTTTTCTTTCGTCGACGACAAAAGTGGATCGGCTCTATTTCGATGCCGCCCGCGCCCTCGGCCAGGCGATCGCCCGGCGCGAATGGACGCTCGTCTACGGCGGCAACTACATCGGCTGCATGGCCGCCGTCGCCGATGGCGCGCGCGAGATGGGTGGACGCGTCATCGGCGTCACGCCCCGGCATTTTGTCGATGAAAACGTCGCCGACACCCTCTGCGACGAACTCATCGTCACCGAAACCATGCGCGAGCGCAAACGGCTCCTGGAACACCATGCCGACGCATTCATCGCCCTGCCGGGCGGGCTCGGCACGTTCGAAGAGTTCTTCGAAATCGTTGTCGGCCGGCAGCTGAAGTTCCATCACAAGCCGATCATCCTCCTGAACCTGAACGGCTATTACACGCCGCTGCTGCAACTGATCGAGAGCGGCGTTGAGCAACATTTTGTCCGGCCCGAAGCCCGCCGCACGTTTGAGGTCGCGAACACGGTCGAACAAGCCATCGCACTGCTCGAGCACGCCCACTGAACCGGCCCCACGCGTCTGCCGATGACTGCGGGTAGAATCCACGGTTTCGAATGGCCCGCTCCCGCGTCACGTTCATCATTTGCCTGGTCCTTTCGGCCGGCCTCCATGCGGCACTGCTGCTGGGGCTGAAGCGCTGGGCCGACGCGCACCCCGTGCGGATCGCCCAGGAGCCGGTCGTCCGATGGGTGCCCGCCCCGATCGAGCGACGCCCGCCGCCGGCGGAGTTCGGCGAAGCCACCGGCAACGGCCAGGCCATCAACAGCAGCCAGTCCGACGACGTGCAGACCGCCCTGAAATCGACCGAAGACCAGGCCGCCCTCACGCGCGATCCCACCGGCGCCGGCCCCTCCGCGATGGCATCGTCGGCCGCTCCGCCCCCCAAGCCCGAAGCGCTGCCCGCTCCGGTCTTCGCCCCGCCGCCGGCCGCCGCCCCGTTTTTTCCGAAGTCCGCCGCCCCCGCGCCGCACAAAATCACGCCGCCCGCCCCCCCGACGCCCGAGCCCAATCCCCAGCCCGATCCGCCCCCCAAGCCCGCGCCCCAACCCGCGCAACAGCCGGCCAAGCCGCAACCTCCTGCGCCTCAGCCGCCGCGCCCCCAACCGCCAACGCCCCAGCCCCCAACACCTCAGGCCCCCTCCGAGCAGCCGCCCCAGCGCCCGTCCGATGGCGGCACGCCCATGCAGCACAGCGACCGCGACAGCGATCTGTTTGCCAAAGAAGCCGGCATGGAATTCAAGAACGGCCGCGTCTCCTCGCGCACCGGCCGGGTCGTGAAATTCGCCCGCCCGCGCGAAAATCTCGCCGCCATCATGGATACCGCCGCCATCGAATTTCCCGCCATCATTAAAATGAGCATCACCATCGACGCCACCGGCCATCCGCGCAACGTCGTCATCCTTCACGGCACCGGCAGCGGCAGCATCGATCGCGTGTTCGAACTCGCCACCTATTCCTCCTGGTTCGAACCCCCCAAAGATGCCGCCGGCCGCCCCCAGCCCGATGCCTTTGTCTTTTCCATCGTCTTGAATTAAAACCGCCGGCCCGGCCTGCTCCCGCGGCCAACCCCATGATTCGCGTCCTGCACATCACCGATCCCGAACTCAAGGCCAAAGTCCTGCAAAAGCTGGCCGAACGCCGCGGCATGCCCGTGAGCATGATCCCCGAGTGGTTTGAAATGGACGATGCCGACTACTCCGACATTCTTTTTGAAATCAGCGCCGACGAACGCGGCGAACTCGACGACGACCCGCGCATGTAGCTACGATCGGCCTCCATGGAACGCGGCCTCGAATGGTCCAACGATCTCCTGCAAAACCCTCACGCGACGCCCGACAAGCGCCGCCGCGTGCAAGGCATGTTCGCCGCCATCGCCCAGAGCTATGACCTGAATAATCGGCTTCACAGTTTTTGGCGTGATCAGGCGTGGCGCCGCGCCGCCGTGCGCCAGGCCGATCTGCGACCGAGCGATGCCGTCGTCGATGTCGCCTGCGGAACCGGCGATCTCACGCTCGCCTTCGAGCGTCGCCTGGCCGCCCTCCGCCACGCCCCGCCCCTGCCGGGCCAGGTGGTCGGCATCGATTTCACCCTGCCGATGCTCCCGATCGCCTGCGCGAAAGCCGCCAAAACCACCGCCCGTTTCGTCAACGGCGATGCCCAGGAACTCCCCCTGCCCGATGCCTGTTGCGATGTCGTTTCGATCGCCTTCGGCATCCGCAATGTGCAAAATGTCGACGCCGCCTTCGCCGAATTCCATCGCATTCTTCGGCCCGGCGGGCGCGTCATCGTGCTTGAATTTTCCGAGCCCGAAAATCCGGTCATCCGCGCCCTCAATCGCTTCTACGGCGGCTCGATCATGCCCCGCACCGCCACCTGGATCAGCGGCGATCGCTCCGGCGCTTACAAGTATCTCCCCAAGAGCGTTGAAACCTTCATGACGCGCCAGCAGATGAGCGATCATCTCGCCGCGGCTGGCTTCTCGGAATTATCGCAGCGACCGATGACCTTCGGCGTGTGCGTGTGCTATCGCGGGGTCAAGCCCTGACCCATGCCGCGCCCCTGGCCGATCATTTTCTTCAGTCTCGCAGCCGGCCTGGCGTCGACGGCACGGGCGGATGACGCCTTGGACGCCAAGACGACCGCCATCGAATTTTTCCGCGCGCTGCAAACCGAAAATTCCGCTTATGTCACCGCGCACTTTTCGGGGAATCCTTCGGAGACCAAGCTGCTCAAGGCGCTGCGCACCTCAATGACCGATTGCACGCTCTTTCGCGCCGCCTGCACGCGTCGCTTCGGCAATGCTGCCTACCTCGCCGGCAATGATCTGTTTGATCCGGCCGCCATTCTTCCGGCGCTGCAGCAGATGCAGGTCACGATCACCGCCGACACCGCGCACCTGTCCGCGCCGGGCGCCGATACCGACAGCCTGACCCTGAAAAAGATCGATGCCACCTGGCGCGTCACCAGCCTCACCGGCACGCCCGGAAAATCCGCACAAATGCGGGCGTTTCTGGAGATCTTTCTCCCCGCCGTCGAATCCGCCACGGCCGAGGTGTCGGCCGGCAAATACGCCTCCATGGACGAGGTCCGCAGCGCTTTGAAAACCAAAGTCACGCAGGCCCTGGCGAACCGCACCGCCGCCGCGCCCGCGACAGCCCCCTGAGCTCACCGAGCCCCCTTGAGCCCCCTTGAGCCCACTGAGCGATCCGAGGCCGCGCCCGATTTGAAAGCAGGCCCCCGCCGCTCGGGTTACACTATCGCCATGGACATTGTCACCGCGATTACCGGCGCTTCCGGCGCCGCCTATGCCCGGCGATTCATTCAAGGGCTCGTGCAGGCGGACGT
>JBQCCH010000082.1:0-7089 GCA_051962375.1 Tepidisphaeraceae bacterium | reverse complement strand
GCGTACGGCATCATGCCGAAAAAGCCGAGCAGCCCCATCGCGATGCCGACGACATGGCCCATCTTCACCTGTGGGCGCGGTCGCGGACGCGCGCCCGATACGATGGCATCGAAGTAGCTAACGGATGGCAATGGATTCAATAGCGCTACCATCGTGCTCCTTTCGTATGCCAAGAAGGGTGTCGTAGGCGTGCAGCGTGGCGGCTGCGGAATTGGACCAGGAATAGCTGCGGCGGGCGTCGGCGATCTGGTCCCCGAGATCGTCGGGGTTCGTTTGTTCGAAGAGGCGGCGAACCGCCTCCGCCAGCGCCGCGGGCAGACGCGTGTGGAACGTCGTGCCGATGCCGAATTCGCCGAGGATATCGCCCAGGCCGGCGACGTTTGACGCAATGACCGGCACGCGGTGCGCCAAGGCCATGAACACGACGCCGCTCTGGGCGGTGAAGGTCTTCGCGTAAGGCAACACCGCGGCGGACGTTCGGGCGAAGAGCGCGTCTACCTGCGACTCCGAGAGATAATCCGCCAGAAGATCGATCGAGTACCCCTTGGCCCGCAAGCGTTCGACTTGCGGCCGCACCCGATGATGAAAAAACGCGGGCTCCGTCGGCTCGCCCGCAATGGTGAGCGAATAGCTGGGCAGGAGGTCCATCGCTTGCAGCAGCAGGTCCAGGCCCTTGTTTTCTCGAAGCGCGCCGAAGAAGAGCAGGCGCTTGGCGGCCATGCGATCGCGAAGCGGTCGATGCGCGGCAATGCGGCGGCCGGTCCACGCGCCGTGGCGGGTCACGAAGATCGGCGGATGCGGCTCGCCGAGCGAGCGCGACAGCTCGACTTGTAACTGCTCCGACAGCACCGCCAACCCGTCGCACGCCAGCCGTTCGCGAGCCAGCGCCCGCGCCACGACGCCGCGAGGCTGCCACCAGTCGTAGTGGTGGAGCGTGATGTTGTGAACGGTGCGCAGGGTCTTCACGCCAATCGAACGAAGCGTCCGCAGCATCGGCACGGCAACGCCCGGGCCCCATTCCTGGAAGTGCACCAGTGCCACGTCGTCCTGAGCTTTCACCCAGGAGGCGAACCCCATTTCCCGTCGCGAGTAATACCGCAGCCGGCCGCATGCCCAGTGCAGCGGCGTGGGATAGGCGCTACGCGGATGGATCGGCGGGAGGATGGCGTGGATCGGGTATGCGTCGGTCGCATAGGCGGGCGCAAGGTCGGTGCTGGTGACGAGTTCGAAGCGATATCGGCTGCCGCCTAGATCGACCAGGGCGTGCAGCAGCTCTCGGGTGAACAGCGCGTGGCCGCCGCACGGCGTTGGGGTGTACATGAGGATGCGCGGACGCAAAGTCACGATGACACGGTCCTTTCAAAGGAGGGAGCGGGCGCCGGCTCGATGCTCCGGGTGAGTTCCTGCGCGACGGCCGCTTCCAGTTCGGCCGAGCGTGCTTTCAGTCGTGCAACGGCGGCGGATCGCAGGCCCAGAAAGTTCATGGCCAAAAGGGCGGTGCCGTAGATCGTTGCCCCCGCCAGAATCTGCACCGCCAGGGCGCGGGGCGTGAGATGTGAGCGGAATGGCGTCAGGGCGGCGACCATCAGCGTCGCGGCGAGCAAGACCTGCAGGCTGGATCGCCAGGGAAACGGCACGGCAAAGTGCCGGCGTCCGACGTAGATCGTGAGGCCGATGGAGACGGCGTAGGAAGCCACCGACGCGCCCGCCGAGCCGTAGATGCCCCAGAGGGGGATGGCCAACAGGTTCGCGACGATGTTCAGCACCGCGACGCCGAGAACGATGAAGACCTGATAGATCGTTTTGTGAGCGAACTGGAAGGCGGCATCGAAGTGATACGCCTTGAAGGTGGCGAGGAAGCAGCCGAACGCGATGACCGGAACAATCGGCAGCGCGGCCTGGCGGAACCGTTCACCGAGCACGATCTGGCAAACCGCCGGGGCGACCACGGCCAAGCCCGCTACGCAGGGGACGCCGACCGCCATCATGGCCGAGCCGTTGTCCCGCATCTGCTCGCGCGCGGCTTCGACGCCGTGGCGTTCATACGCCCGCAGCGCGAGCGGGAACGCCGCCAATGAGACGGCCAGCATCGGAAGCGTCAGCGATTGGGTCGCAAAATCGCAGGCCACCGCATAAATCCCCGCCGCGTCTTCGCCGATCATCCAGGCGATCAGAAATCGATCGCTGCTGTAGATGACGATCGCCAACGCCACGGTGATCGACACCGGCATGCCGTAAGGTGCGATGTCGCGAAAGAGCGGGCGATCGATCGTCAGCGGCACGGAGCGCCAATCCCGTATCCAGGCGTAGGCGACCGCGAGCGCGGTGGCGATGGCAAGCCCGATTGCCGGGCCGAGCCAGCCCGCGCCGCCGCGGACCAACGCGTAGCCCAGGATGATGCTGATCAGCGACCGGCCCAGTTGCAGGTTCATGTAGTGCCACGGCCGGATTGTGCCGCGGGCGAGTTCGCAGCACAGTTCGAACACCGATTGAGTGACGATGATGCTCCAGCCGCACGCGATGACGGCCGCCGATCCATCGCCGATCGGAAGCAGGCAGGCGACCGCCGCAATCAGGGTCAGCGCGCCGTTCAGAAGCAGCGTGGTGGTGAGGGATGTCGACTTCAGCGCGGTAGCCTCATCGGTGTGGGCCGCCAGGAATCGCGTGAGGGACAAGCGCACCCATTGAAACACCAGCGAATTGATCAACACCGTGCCGGCGATGACCATCGCGTAGCGGCCGTATTCGTTTGGCGCGAGCAGACGCGTGTAGAGCGGGATCGCCGTGAACGACACCAGCCCCGGCAGGCCGCGGGCGAGCAGGTAGATCGCGGCATGGGAAAGAGGATTGGCAGGGCGGCTTGACATGGTGATCCGGTGTTCCGATCGAATTCAATAAGCGCCGCGGTTCAGCAGCAGGACGTACGCGGTCCGGGCGAGGATGTAGAGATCCAGCCACAGCGACCAGTGACGGATGTAAAACTGATCGAGCGTGACGCGATCGCGATAGGTGACATCGTTCCTGCCGCTGACTTGCCACAGCCCCGTGATGCCCGGGCGGACGCGGGTATACAGGCCGAACACGGCGCCGTAGCGACTGATCTCATCGGCCACGATCGGACGCGGGCCGACCAGGCTCATGTCGCCGCGGAGCACGTTCCAGAGTTGGGGCAGCTCATCAATGCTGGTTCGACGCAAAAGATTGCCAAGCGGGGTAACGCGTGGGTCGCGGCGGAGTTTGCGATCTCGCTCCCACTCGTCGCGTGCTTCGGGGTGTTCTTCCAGATGCCGTTGCAGCAGACGATCGCTGTCGGAATGCATGGTGCGCAGCTTCCAGGCGTTGAACGGATGCCCGTCCAGGCCGATCCGCTGATGTCCGAAGAACATCGGCCCGCCGTCGTGGAGTCGCGTGAGCAGGCCGCACGCTAAAATCAGCGGGGCGGTCAGCAGCAGGATGACGGCCGCGGTTGCGGCGTCGATCGCACGCTTGGCGGCCTGAAGTTCTCGCTGCAGAAGGCTGTTGCGCAGCTCCGCGCCGCTGATGCTCCACCCGTTGCGCCACACGCCCCACAGGCAAGGCATGGTTCCGGTGTCGGCCAGAATCAGCACATGCGGAACGATTGCGGTATAGCGATCCAGCAGGGCGAATTTGCGCGGTGAAGGCGGCCCGGACATCGCGATCACCGCATGTCTAATGCCGTACGCACGGATCAGCGACGCGCAGTGCGTCGGATCGCTGATGCCGGCGACGGGGCTGTCGCGATGCAGGCCGTCCGCGTTCGTCAGCAGCACCGGCCGGAGACCCGACCGGGGCGTGCGGAGCAGGAGATTGACGGTCTCAGCCCCGCCGGTCGCGCCAAGCTCAACGACGAGCGTGGGATAGCCCCAGGATCGGCATCGCAGGCAGATGAAACGCGTGATCGTGCGGAACAGCGGGACCAGGACGACAGCCGGGAGCCATGCCAGCATCAGCCAAACAGCCATCGGCCGGCTGAGGAATGCGCATAGCGCCATCCCCAACATTGCGACGGTCGTGACTTTTGAGAGCCAGCGCGATTCGACCACCGGGTGCAGCCACGTTTCGGTATACAGGCCGTAAATCGCGTACGCGATCAAGAGCGGCAGAAGCCCGAACACCGCGGCCCAGCCCGTGGGAAACGCGCCGGCGGGGTAAATATGGCTGCAGACCGCGTCGGCGATCAGCGCGATCCCCATCAAGGCGATAGCGTCAGAAGCCAGAAACGATCCGACCGTCACCAGGCTGCGCTTGGCGGAAGCCCAAGTGGCGGGCAGCGCGTTGCGAACGGGGAAGGCGTCGAAGTCGTCTCGAGCGGGCGCACCTCGATCGGGCGCGCCTCGATCGACAGTTGAATCGGGCCGGATGCGGAACGCCTCTGCCGCCGGGAAGGGGGACGCCTGCGGGTCGAGCAGGGAGGGCTCGTGTGGGGATATCGATAGAGCGGCTTGTGCGGCACTCATGTGAATCTCCATCAAAGTCTTCGAGCGGCTTGGGAACGGTGACGCGCGCGATCAGCCCCGTGCGTGACCGTTTCGGGACGCTGTCTCGGTCGAGTTGCCGTCCGGAGCGTTGCCGGCGTGATCCGGGATATCGGTGTAAATGGCCGCATCGGGCGGCGAAAAATGGCTGGCGTCATCACCCGGCTCGCTCGGCACCTCGTGACCATTCGCGCGGGCGGCGGGGGCGATCACAAAATCGGGCGAGGCATGGGCCTCATGTTGCAACCGGCCGGCGATAGCGTGGGGCCGACTGTATTGCCAGGAACTGGCGTAGGGCTGGCCGTAGGAATCGCGCGCCGGCACGTCGTTGGCGACAACCCCCGCCAGCCGCGCGTTGACCTGCCCGAGCGCGTCGATCGACCAGACGCCCAGTTCGCGGATCGATCGCCGCATGCGCAGCACCAGGACGGTGGCATCCGCCATCGCCGCCAGGATGCGCGCATCAGTCACGCCGATGACCGGCGGCGCGTCGATGATGATCCGATCGAAATCGCGCCGCAGGCTTTTCAGCAGCGGTTCCAGCGCCTCCGTCGCCAACAGCTCGGCCGGGGCGTCGGTCGACATGCCGCTGGTGAGCAGCGCCAGGTTGGGTATGCCCGATGACATGATCGCATCATCAAGCGTCATCTTCCCGCTCAGAATCCCGGAGATGCCGCAGCGGTTGGGCACACGGAAAATATGATGCTGCACGGCATGACGCAGATCGCAATCGATGAGGAGCGTTCGCTCGCCGGCCTGCGCGAACGCGATGGCGACATTGCTCGCCGTCGTGGATTTGCCATCCGCGCTGGCGGGGGAGACGAAGAGAATGGTCTTGGCGTGGCGGGTTTTGCCCAGTTGCAGCGTGGTGCGGACTTCGCGGTAGGCCTCGGCAGCTGCGGATCGCGGATCGGTGCAGACGAGCTGGCCCCGCTCCGATGGGGAGAAGCGCCCTTGCACGCGGGGGATCATGCCCAGCACGGGCAGATCGGTCAGAAACCCGATCTCGCCGGCGGACTTCAGTCGCGTATCACGCCAATCCTGAATCAATGCCACGCTCATCCCGCCGACGAGCCCGAGCATGAGCGCGAGCGCGAAGGTGAGGGGCGCATTGGGCGTGGCCGGGGCGGTGGGCACCGTGGCGCGCTCCATGATCTGGAGCGTCGCGGGCTTGGCGGCCATGTTGTTGACGTTGATTTCCTCGATCCGATTGTCGATCGCATCGCAACGCGATTGCAGTCGCTGCACCTCAGCCGCGAGATTGCCGAAATCTGCCGTCACCCCGGCGACAGCCAGCGCCTGCTCTTGCTCCTTCGCCAGCGCCAGGGCAAGCTGTGCTTCCTTATCTTCCGCAGCCTGGAGTTGCGAAGAAACGAGCACGAGCCGACCTTGGGCGATGTTGGTTTCGATCCGCGCAATCTGTGTTTTGGCCGACTGGATCGCCAATTGAATCTGCTGCGATCGCGGATTGTTCGAAGCCAGGCTGCCATTGGCGGCGAGCGTGACTTCGTATTGCCGCTCCTGACGCTTAAGGTCTTCGTAATCGGTATGACCCCATTCGCGCGATTCCGATTTCAGCGACTCAACGAACACGGGCAGCGCCGCCGGATCGCGGATCGCCGACTGAATCGCGTTGCGCTGGGCGCGAAGATCCATCGTCTGGACCCGCGCTTCGGTCAGCCGCTGCGATAACTCGGCCACGCGCTCGCGGGAAAGGTTCGAGCGGTCGCCGGCGAAGGAAACCGTGTTGTGCTCGCGCTGATAGGCGATCATCCGCTCGACGGCCGTCGCGCGGTCTTTGATCAGGGATTGCCGCTCCGATCGCAGCGAGGCAATCATCTCCGTTCCCTGCGTGCGGAGGGCTTCTCCCTGAACGGCCACGAACGCATCGACGATGGCGTTGGCGAGGGCGGCGGCCTCGCGGGGGTCGGGCGATTGCAGGGTCACTTCGATCACGTCGGATTTGCGGGCCGTATCGACCGTTAGCAGCCCCCGGTCCAGCAGCCATTCCGCAGGATCGCCATGCGCCGCGGCCAACGTCTTCGGCGCCTGTCCCTGCACGCCGGCCAGGGCGCGATGCAGGACGGGCAACGTCTGCAGCGCGGCCGCCTGGGTGTTGGCGAAGGAATCGGAGCGAAGGACCGTCTGGCCCGCGTCGCTGAATGCCCGGGGTGCGGCTTCGTCCACGCTGAGCCGCGCGGTGGCCCGGTAGGCGGGGGTCGCGACCTTCAGGTAGGCCCATCCCAGCAGCACCGATGCCAACGCGACCAGCAGCACCGTCGTCCTGCGATTCCAGACGGCCAGCACCAGCGAACTGACGGGAACATCTTCGATTCGGGCCGGGGCTTGCGGCTCCGGCTCGAGCGGCGTGGTGATGTATTGTTGGCGCACTTGGGCCTCCGAGAGAACAACCACGCGGCAAGATGACTTCGATCTTGCGGGATGGTTTGCAGGCACCGGTCGGCGTTCGATGTGAATAGCGCCGACGCAAAAAACAGAACCTTCCACTCACGGTGGGTCATCCCTTCCTCTTGCGACGGCGGGATGACTAACGTGCCGGCTACCCTACTCCTGGCCCAAGTGAAGGCAAGAA
>JBQCCH010000081.1:0-4786 GCA_051962375.1 Tepidisphaeraceae bacterium | reverse complement strand
CGCAATACGCAGTAGAACCCCCCCGTTTCACGTCTTCACGTCTTCACTCATCCAACCAACCCCACACCGCCCAAACCCTCCCCCCATTTTTTACCGCCCACCTCACCCAAAGTCGGCCCTTTTTTGCGTCACATTAGCGGCCAGATATGATCCATCACCCACCAACGGAGGGGCGCTCATGCTCAGTGTCGGAATGCCGGGTCCATTCGAACTCCTGCTACTCCTGGCCTTCGCGGCCGCGTGGCTGCTGCCGATCGTGGCGATCATCGATCTGGTGCGGCGCAGGTTCATCGAGCCGAACATGAAGATCGTGTGGCTGCTGATCGTCCTGTTTGTGCCGGTGATCGGCTCGATCCTCTATTTCCTGATCGGCCGCGACCAGTCGATGGCGGACTGACCGCCCCGCCCGCTCACGCGCCCGACCGGCTCACGCGCCCGCGTCAACTCGGCGCCGCCGGCGCAAGATCGCCAACCCGCCGACCATCACCGCCGCCAGCGCCGCCGGTTCCGGCACCGCCACCACGCTGCCGCTGAGCGTGAGCGTCATCATCTTGCTGTTGGCGCTTGTCGCTCCGGGCAGATTCTGGTCGGAGAAGCCCAGCGTATAGGTCGCACTGAACAGACCCGCCGTGCTCAGATCGATGCTCGCCAGCAAACTCGCCGCCGACGATTCCGCCAGGTTCGTGAAACTGCCGCTCAGTCCCAGCTTCGACAGATCGCCGCTCTGGCCGGAGATCGAATCCAGGTCCAGCCCCGCCGTGTAGCCGGTGGTTGTGCTCAGGTCGTAAATCAGGTTCGCCAGCGTCAGGGTCTTCGTGCCCGATCCCTGTTCAAACGTGCCGAGGCTCAGCGCCTTCGTATTCACGTCCGCGCTGTTGCTGAAACTGGCGTTGGCGTGATCCAGCACGGTGGCCGCCACGCTGATCGTGTCGTTGCCGTCGCTAGATCCGTGGCCGGTGGCATCGTTGGTCAGGTCGGTGTTGTCGATGGTAATGCTGCCCGATTTCAGCCCCGCCGTGGCCGTGCCGGACGAAAGCCCGACGCTCAGCGTCCGCGACTGCGTGCCGTAATCAAATGTCTGGCCCACGCCCGCCGCCGCGGTGGTGGCCGATCCACTGGTGGTGATGTCCAACGTCGTGGGGTCCGCGCCGGTCTTGTTCAGCGTCACCGAACCCGTGCCGAGCGTCGCGCCCTTGATGACGGTCCCCAGGTTCACGCTCGCCGACGAAGCGCCGTTCGCCGCCGGCGTGCCGACCGAAAGCTGCGAGTCGTTGTTGCCCCCGCCGAAGATCGCCCAGACGTATTCCGGATGATCCACGAACGGGTTGCGGTTCTTTTGATACGACTGCACATTCACGTTCCGCCGCCGCTCGAAGTTGTCGATCCCGTCGACATAGTTGTTCTTCAGCAGCGAGGCCAAGTCCCCCATTTCGTTCACGCCCGTGGTCATCGGAGCGCCGTTCACCAGCGTGATTTCCGAATCATATTTGACGGCCATGTAAAACAGCGCGCGGGCGGTGTCGCCGCGGTCGGCGTCGCCGGGATACCAATATTTGGTTCCCCCCACCGTCACCAGGCCCGGCTTGCCGTCGCTGGTGCGCGTGGAGGTGTAGTTGTAGTTGCTCCGCGTGCTGTTGACCGAGCTGTTCAGCGGCCGCAGGTTGAAATAGTCGTCGTTCGCCGCATCGTTCGGCAGGCGGCTGTTGACCCACTGGTGCTCGCGGTTCAGCGTATTCGAACCGGCCGGCGTGCTGGTGCGCGTGTAAATCTCGATCACATTCGCGCTGTTGTTCGGATCACGGTCGATCACCGCCCAATCCGTCCCGAACTTCGTGTACGACTGACGCACGAAGCCATTGTTCACCCGCGCCGACAACTGGCTCTCCAGCGTCGAAACGTTGGAGGCATCGATCCCGCTGTAATACGTGCCGGGGTCATATTGAGGCAACGGGGCTTCATAGTCGGCCCGGACGGTGGCCGCCGCGAGCGCAAGAATCACGGCCGCCGCTGTCTGAAAACGCGGCGCAGCTTGAAAACGTAACGTCATGAATGCAGTTCTCCCGATCAACGAAACGCCAGCGCGCAGCCGCTCAAACCCGGCCACGCACGGGCCGGCGGTGAGGATGCAATCCGGTTGTTGGCAACACGTGAGCAAAGCGCGCAGAGGGAGAGAAATGCGCGCTATGACCTTCCATCGCCAAGCTCAGGCGCCCGCCTCAAGACACGCATGAAGCGAACGGCATGACGCTCGAATGAACAACCCTGCGGTGCTGGAAAACGTAAATCCTTTACAATTCAGCCGGGCGACGCGAGGTTCGTGTGCGTGGCCCGATCTAACAAAGCGCGGTTCGACCGCTTGTAACAAGAACCCGCCCGTCCGACAAGCAATTCTTGCGTCTTCCCCCGTTTGCTAAACTGGGCAATTTTCCGGGCCCGGATCCGCGCCGGCCGACCGGCCGGGGCGCTAAAGTTTTGTAGGGTTGCGCTTCCCTTCGGTGGCAATGAAAGTTAAAAAGGGCAGCGAATCGATGTTCGGCTGAACTATTATCGGCCGGTTCGTCGATGATTCGACTCATCTTATGGCACACCTCGACCAGATCACGAAGCCGTCGGACCTGCGCTCCTGCTCCATCGACCAGTTGGAACAATTGGCCAAGGAAATCCGGGAACGCATCTTCTCGGCCGTCAGCGCGAACGGCGGACACCTGGCGTCGAACCTGGGCGTGGTCGAGCTGACCCTGGCGCTGCATTACGTCTACGACTTCGGCCAATACCCGCTCGGCCCGGATCGGCTGCTGTTCGACGTCGGCCACCAGGCGTACACCCACAAGATGCTCACCGGCCGGGCGCAGCAGTTCGGCACGCTCCGCAAAAAAGGATCGGTCAGCGGCTTCCCCTCGCCGGACGAGTCGCCGTATGACCTGTTCGCCGTCGGCCACGCCGGCACCGCCATCAGCACCGCCGTGGGCCTCGCCCGGGGCGATCAGGCGCAGGGACGCCAGAACCATGTCGTCGCCGTCGTCGGGGACGCTTCCATCGTGAACGGCCTGGCCTTCGAAGGGCTCAACAACGCCGGCACCGTCAAACGCCAGCTGCTGATCATCCTCAACGACAACGGCATGAGCATCAGCGACCCGCAAGGCGCTCTGGCCGAATACCTCGAACGCGTGCGCGTCAGCACCACCTACGAAGAATTCAAGCGCTTCAGCGAAAAACTGGTCCACGCCCTGCCCACGCCCGTCGGCCGGCCGATCGAGCACGCATGGGAAGCCCTGTGTCGCAGCGTCAAAGGGGCGATGTGGGACGGCGCATTGTTCGAAAACCTGGGCATCAAATATATGGGCCCCATCGACGGCCACGACCTGCCCGGGCTCGTCAATTTCCTCAGCGAAATCAAGCACGTCGATAAGCCGGTCCTGCTGCACGTCAAGACGCGCAAGGGCGAAGGCTACGACGTCTGCCGCCAGGACCCGACCAAAATGCACTCGCCGGCGGCGTTCGTCGTCAACGGGTGCGGCGTGGAAATCCCCTCCAGCGGCCGCAACTGGACGACCGCCTTTGCCGAAGCCTGCATCGAAATCGGCGAAAAAGACCCGAAATTCTTCGCCCTCACCGCGGCCATGCCCGACGGCACGGGCCTGAGCAAATTCGCCAAGAAATTGCCCCAGCAGTACCTGGACACCGGCATCTGCGAAAGCCACCTCATGGCTATGGCCGCCGGCATGAACAAGTCGGGCCTGAAGCCGATCGCCGCCATCTACAGCACGTTCATGCAACGGGCGTATGACCAGGTCTGGCAGGAAGTCGTCCTGAACGGGCTGAAAGTCATCTTGGCGATGGACCGGGCCGGTTTTGTCGGCGACGACGGCGCCGTCCACCACGGCTTCATGGATCAGGCTTTCCTCCGACCCATGCCCGGCATGGTGCTGATGGCCCCGTCCGACGAAGCCGAACTCAAACGCTGCCTGGACCTGGCGATGCGCCTCGACGGGGCTTCAGCCCTGCGATACCCGCGCGACCTGATCCATCCTGACCTGGCGAGCGCTCCCGGCGAGCCGTGGCAGCTGGGCGTCAGCCGCACCCTGCGGGCCGGCGCCGACGCCACCCTCATCAGCTACGGCGCCCTCACCGAGCACGCCCTCAAAGCCGCCGAAACGCTGGCCGCCGAAGACATCGACGTCGAAATCGTCGATGCCCGCTTCTGCAAGCCGGTCGACGGCGAGATGCTCACCCGCGTTCTTCGCCCCGGGCACCCGGTGCTGACGGTCGAAGACCACAGCCGCGAAAACGGCTTCGGGTCGGCGGTGCTGGAATTCGCCCAGCAAAACCGGCTGCCGACGGAGAACATCACCCGGCTCGGCCACCCGGACCGGTTCATCGCCCATGCCACCCGCAAAGAGCAACTCGCCGAAACCGGCCTGGATGCGGCGGGCCTGGCGTCGGCGATCCGTGACGCCGTCCGCGCCGCCCGCGAGCAGGCCGCCAGCCAACCCGCTCCCCGCGAAAATTTCCCTTACTCCGCCGCCCCCGTTGCGGTATGATGCCGCAGCCCTGACACGGTTTTGCGGAACTTGGAGAGTTGGACGCACGTCGTGGGCCCCAATTTGCCGAATTAGGTGAACGGTGCAATCGCGCACGCCGCGTGTATGGACGACACGACCCTTTCACAGCTCATCACCTATGCCGCCTCGGCGGTCTTCCTGGTCTGTGCCTGGGCCACCTTCTGGATCTGGCGGGCACGCGAAGCCGGCTGGACCCGCCTGGCGGCGCAGTACGGCACCAAGCC
>JBQCCH010000080.1:0-4445 GCA_051962375.1 Tepidisphaeraceae bacterium | reverse complement strand
GTGCTTCGCTCGGCCCTGCGTGACTTGATCCACTCACTGCGTACCTTCAATTCAATCGTGAAAAAGACATGGCCTGAGCGTCAGGTGGCCCGCGCGGGGGATCCGCACGGGCCACCGGGACCAAGCGATGAGAAGTCGCCTTTCGGCGTTCACTCCGAGCAAGATCAGTCGTTCTTCGTCCCCGTCAGGCGGCCGCCGGAATTCGTGGTCGACCACGTGTTGTTCCAGCGATTGATGACGTCCCCGGCGCGGCCATTGCTCCCGCCGGCCGACAACACGGGGCTTGCGCCAAGGGCGGCGCCGTAGGTCGGATCGCTGATCAGCGTCCCGCGCGCCACGAGCTCGCAGTGCCCGTCGGCGAATGCGATCGAGCAGTTCTTAAAGTGATGGCTCGCGATGCCGTACGACATGAACGACCCATTGAACGATTGCAGGCTTTGGCTGTTCGTTCCGCCGAAATCGCGAGCGCTCAGGTCGCCATAATTGGTCGGCCCGATGTTCTGCCCGAAGGAGTCGGCGATCATGACCGTGTCCACGCCGACCGTTCCCGCTTTCATCGTGCGCGGCACGACTACGCCGTTGGAATCCGTCGGTTCGATGTACGTGGAGCCGGACTTCAGGTCCGCGATCGGACCGAACGGCGATGCATACGGCTGCGTGCGGGCCGACGTGCCCTGACGCAGACCGTTCACTTTATACCCAAGGCGGGCGTGAACGACCGTGCCGTTGGCAAGGATCATGTTGCCCCCCTGCGGGTTGCCGCTGCTGAAGATGTCGAAATAGTCGGTGATGACCGGGCACTCAAACACCCGCGGATTGCTGCCGGCGTATTTGTAGATCAGCGTCGTCCAGTGCAGCGACCCCGTGGGGTTGGTCCCTTGCTGGCCGGCACGCGGGTAGTAGCCTTTGTTATCATTGCAATACATCATCACGGCCGTTGACAGTTGGCGGACGTTCGAAAGGCACTTGATCGTCTGGGCCGTGAATCGGGCTTTCTGCAATGAGGGGAGCAGGATGGAAATCAGGACCGCAATGATCCCGATGACCACCAGCAATTCGACCAGGGTAAATCCTCGGATGTGACGCTTCATAACAACCTCCAGCAATTAGGGCGTAGCAATGTCCACGTCGGCGGAATCCACGCCCGCCGGTACAGCAATCGTGCCGACTTTCGAATACGCAGGATCGGACGGCTTCAACCACGGGCCCGGCCCGGGCTTCTTGATCTCGCGGCCCGTGTCGCCGAACTCCGAATACGGGCCGGTCTTGATGCCTTTGGCCAAATTCTCCTTCGCCTTGGCCTCCAGCTTCTCTTTTGTTTTTTCGTCGTAGCGAAACAGCGAATTGATCCATCGCCGGCCGCCGGTGCCGCGGTATACCACCGCGCCGTAGGCCGTCTTTCCTTCATGGGAAAACGGCGGAATCTTGTTGATGTCATCGACGAACAGGGCATTCAGGGCTTCATCGCCCACAGCATCTTCGTTCGTTGTGAAGAACGCTTTGTCGGATACGCCGGGGATCGAGGATGACCCGCCCGACACCTCAAAGACAATGGCCACCAGCCCGACGACCAGCAAGGTAGCGCCGGCCAGCGGGCCGATCCATCCCGACTTTGAGATTTTCTCTCGAACGCCTGCAAACATACTTCCTCCGCGTTCGCCGGGACGACCGTTGTCACATCCGCCACAGCGCTGTTCGATCCACTTCCGATATGGCCCTCACGCGCCCCGACCCAGGGGGTCGCAAGCGTCACCTTCCGCAAATTGCCCGACGACCACGCCTGATCGTTCAGGGCGGCCTCCGCTCAGTTCCGCGCGTTGCTGCTGCGAACCAGAACCGGCTCAACCAGACGGCGTTGCCGCTCGGCCGAGGGGTTTTGGAACCGCCACAGCATCAATTCCACCGCCAGTCGCCCGATCTCCTCCGGCCGAATGTCGATGTGGTCCAGGCTCGGGTCGAGCACGTTGATGCGTGACGGGTCATACGCCGTCGAGATAAACTGAAAATTCGTTCCGATTTGCACGCCGCGTCGCTTCAATTCGCTGTAAACGCCGACGGCATCGCGGTCATCGCCCGCAACGAAGCAGCCATCGAACGCCGGAGATGATCCGGACATCGCCCGGTCGACCAGTTCGCCATACGGCGCCGGCGACAAGAGCGTTTCGGCTTCGTACCCCGCGAAGCGGCACTACCGCACGAACGAGTCGGCCCGCGCCGAGTAGGCCGGATGCATCGGATCGCGACCGATCGCCAGCAGTCGGCGTGCGCCGCGTCCGAGCAGATAGGTCGAAGCAAGTTCCCCGATCAATGAGCTGTCATCCAGCACCTGATCGCCGTAGCTCGGCTGGCGCAATGTTTCGAAAACGGTGACGCACTTGAGCGGCCGCACCATCGGCAGCAATTGTTCGACCGGCACGGTGCCGCGAATGATCACGCCGTCGACCAGCCGCTCCTCAATGCAGCGGGGCATCTGGTCCCAATCGCTGAGCGACGAGATGACAAAGCTGATGCGATGCTTGGCCAATTCCTGGCTGATGCCGTGCGACAGGCGCCCGCTCAGCACCGTCTTCATGGCCGCCGCTGAGGGGTCGGGGAACAACAGCGTGATCGAGCGGTTTTTCAACCCCAGATCGCCCGCCGTTCCGTTGCGCCGGCGTCGCTGCGGCATGGAATAGCCCGCCTGCTCAATCGCCCGACGCACCGCCTCCGCAGTGGCCGGCGATACCGACGTGCTGTTGTTGATCACGCGAGAAACCGTCGCGATCGACACACCTGCCATTTTGGAAACCGCAACAATTGACATAGCACTTCCACAACTCGTTCCCCGAAAGTTATACCGGCATATATCCGTCGTCAATGAAAAAATTGAAAAAGACTGTAAAGCAATGATTGCAGCCTTTGCGGCCATATTTATGGCCTTTCAGGCTAAAAAATAGATTCTCCGGACGAAATAAACCCCTAGACGACAGGAAGTCCAGCCGGCCCAGATACTGAAAAATAATGTAAAAGTTCTTGAAAAATACGGGGCGGATGGTCTACTCCAGCGACAAGACCCTAGGTGTTGACTGGCTTTCGGCGGTCGCGGAACCGCTGAATGAGCGCCGATCAACAGCTTGCTGATCCCCCAACGTCGACAGAGGAAGATGCACGCCCAACCGATCCAGTCTCCTCCCTTGGCCGGGAATCCCTGGCAATGGTTCACCGACGCCCGCTTTGGGATGTTCATTCACTTCGGCCCCTACGCCGTCTTCGGTCGAGGGGAACAAGTGCTGATGCGGGAGTGGATGGACCAGCGGGCATACGCCCAGGCCGCCCGCACCTGGAACCCAAGCGCTGCCGTTCCTGACCAGTGGTGCAAGGTCGCGCAGGAAACGGGCATGAAATACGTCGTGCTGACCGCCCGACACCATGACGGCTATTGCCTCTGGCGAACGTCGACGACCGACTACTCCTGTTTTGACCAAGCCCCCCATCGCGATCTGGTTGGTGAATTCGTCGACAGCGCTCGTCGGCATGGCCTGCGCGTGGGGCTGTATTACTCGTGGGCCGACTTCCGCATCCCCGCGTTTTTTGAAGGACCCACGACCAATCCCGACGGTTGGGCCACTTTCATAAGCTACGTGCACCGGCAGGTGCTCGAATTGATGACGAACTACGGGAAGATCGACGTGCTCTGGTTTGATGGCGAGTGGCCTCATTCGCCGGAAACATGGCGGTCGCCGGAACTGGTGGCCGAGGTGCGTCGCCGGCAGCCCGGGATCCTGATCAACAACCGCCTGGGCATGCGATCGGCGCGTCCGCACGTGAATGGCGAAGGGCTGGGTGAGGCAGCCGACCTGGGCGATTTCGGCACGCCGGAACACCACATCACCGCCGACGCGCATCGCCTGTGGGAGAGTTGCCAAGTCAGCACCTGGCGACTGTGGGGCTGGGCCACGGGCGAACACTGGCGCCCCGCGTCGCTGCTCGCGGACATGCTCGTCGAAGCGGCCGGCAAGGGAGGAAATTTGCTACTGAACGTCGGCCGGCGGCCCGATGGGCGGTTGCCGCCCGAATTCGTCGAGCGTGCACATAAGCTTGGCGAATGGATGCGAATCAACGGCGAAGCGATCTATGGCTCAGAGCCGGGCGAGATCATCGATTTCACCACCCACGGCCGAACCACCCATCGCGGGAACAACCTTTATCTGATCGTGCGGTTCTGGGACGGTTCCGGCGTGATTCGATTTCCCGGGCTCGCGACGCGCGTGCGGCGGGCGGTGCTGCTCGCAACCGGGCAGAGGCTGGACGTCACGCAGGATGACGAATTCACCACGCTCCGCCAATTGCCGGCCCAAGCGCCGGGCGGGCTGTTCCCGGTCATTCGGCTGGAGTGCGACTCGCCGCCGCAATCGACTTTCATCGGAAAAACGCCGCAGTGGACCGGTGATCCGCTCCGCTACGCG
>JBQCCH010000079.1:0-8796 GCA_051962375.1 Tepidisphaeraceae bacterium | reverse complement strand
ACGCTCGGCGTCGCGCGGCGCGGCGACCCACGCTGGCTCAAGCCGATCCTCTGCGATCGGGCGGACATCGGCACGGGCGCGGTGATCGTCGGCGGGATTGTCATCGGGCACGATGCCGTGGTGGGCGCGAACGCCGTCGTCACCAAGGATGTGCCGGCCAACCACATCGCCGTGGGCGTGCCGGCGGTCATCAAAGCCAAGAAAAATGCGGACCGTTCGACGCACGCCGGCGAGATGACGAAGCCGCCCGAGGCGCAGCGTAGCGAGCCCCAACCGACCGAACCCCGGCCGACCGAACCCCGCCCCACCGAATCCCGGCCGGGTGAGCCGGAATTGCCCTTGAGCTGATCATGCGTTTTGGAATTGTCGCAATCGGACGAAATGAAGGCGAGCGGCTGCGGGCCTGCTTGCAGGCCGCCCGCGCCACCGAGGCCGAGGCCGTAGTGTACGTGGACAGCGGCTCGACGGACGGCTCCTGCGACTTGGCGCGCGGCCTGGGCGTGGAAGTCGTGGAGCTTGATCTGACGATTCCGTTCACGGCCGCCCGGGCGCGCAACGAAGGGTTCGCCCGCCTGAAGCGCCTCGCCCCAACGATCGACGCGGTGCAGTTTCTGGACGGCGATTGCGAATTGCAGCCGGGATGGATGAGCCAGGCCATCGCCGCCCTGTCAAACAATGCCAAAGCCGCCGTCGTCTGCGGGCGGCGTCGCGAGCGGTTTCCCAACGCCACGCTCTACAACAAGCTTTGCGACATCGAATGGAACACGCCGGTCGGCCGGGCGAAATCGTGCGGCGGCGATGCATTGTTTCGCGTCGACGCGTTCGAACAGGTCGGCGGGTACAACCCGGACATCATCGCCGGCGAAGAGCCGGATTTGTGCGTTCGCTTGCGGGAGCGCGGCTGGGAAATCTGGCGCATCGACGCCGAGATGACGCTGCATGACGCCGCCATGACCCGATTCGGGCAATGGTGGAAACGCAACATTCGGGCCGGCCACGCGTATGCCGAGGGGAATGATCGTCACGGCGCGCCGCCGGAGTGTTTCTGGGCGAAGGAAGTGAAGAGCAATCGCCTTTGGGGCGCGGCCGCGTTTGTGCCGGTGGCTTGGCCGCTGCATGTGGCGCTGGCGCTGAAAGTGGCGCACTACATGCACCACGGGCGGGGGCTGAGCACGATCGACGCGTTGGAGTACGGTTTCGCGACGGCGATCGGCAAGCTGCCGCAGTTTTTGGGGCAGCGGAAATATGTCGCCAATCGTCGGGCGGGACGCCGCGAAGCCATTATCGAATACAAGGGTCCGGCGAAGTCGTAATGTCCCTGCCGGGATCGGCCGATAGACCCAATAGCAAGATTTCACGAGCGGCGGCGGTTTGTGGGCTTCGTTCGCGGCACGGTTTCCCGTTGCCAAAGGTCACGAAATATTGAGAAGTTCACCCGGATCGGGTTACAACGGCGTTTGTTGTGATCTCCGGCTGGGATGGGTCGTTTTTTATGGGGGTCGCAATGTTGACTGCAGTGATGGAAGAGTCGAACGCCACGCTTCGCCAAGCGCCCGCGGGGACTTGCCGCCGGTACTGTCTGATCACGCCCTGCCGTGATGAGGCGGCTTATGCGCGTCGCACTTTGGAAACTGTCACCCAGCAATCGGTCTTGCCGACCCGGTGGGTGATCGTCGACGACGGCTCCACCGATGAGACGCCGCTGATCCTCGCCGAGTATGCCGCCCGGTATTCCTGGATTCGCGTCATCACCCGCCGGCGACAAGAGGGCCGCAAGGTGGGCGGCGGCGTGGTCGACGCTTTTTACGCCGGGTATCAGACGATCGATCCGAGCGATTTTGACTACGTCTGCAAGCTGGATTTAGACTTGGAGCTGCCGCCGACTTATTTCGAGCGGATCATGGAGCACATGGAGGCCGACCCGCGGCTGGCGACGTATTCGGGCAAGCCCTTCATGCAGTTGCATGGCCGGTTGGTGTCGGAGCGCTGCGGGGACGAAAACTCGGTCGGGATGATCAAGTTCTACCGCGTGAGCGCGTTCGAGCAGATCGGCGGCTTCGTGCGGCAGGTGATGTGGGACGGGATCGACTGCCATCGCTGCCGAATGCTCGGCTGGCGGGCCGGCAGCGAGGATGAAGCACCGACGCGCTTCATCCACCTGCGTCCGATGGGCACGAGCCCCAAGAGCTGGTGGACCGGCCGGGTTCGGCACGGGTTCGGCCAATATTTCATGGGCACGGGCCTGACATACATGCTGGCCAGCTGCGCATTTCGGCTGTTCCATCCGCCGATCGTCGTAGGAAGCCTGGCCATGCTTTGGGGTTGGGTCCGCAGTGCCTGGCGGCGTGAACCGCGCTACAGCGATTTGGCGTTTCGCCGATTCCTCCGCCGATACCAATGGCAATGCCTGCTGCTGGGGAAACACCGCGCCACCCACCGAATTGAGCAACAAAGCGCCAAAAACTGGCACGCGCAGAACTGACGGCTTGTGTCAGATTGTCGCAACTGCCGAGACCCCTCTCTGCGTTTCATGGAAACTTCACGCCCGCGTCCGATAACTACGACCTCGGATCGGCGGTGGATTTGCCAGTATTTAAGAGAGTCCTGGGCGATCGTGCCGATAAGAAGAGCAGTGCCTGAGCGGGATGGTTCCTCGGCTGTCGGGTGAATCTCCAACTTAGGGGTTGCAGTTGTTGTATCGATCGTGTCAAGATACCTCAGGAGGAGCGGCCGTCGACGCAACGGAGTGTCGTCATCGGCGCATCGGACTGTAGGGTCTTGGAGAATTGCAGCGTTATGCTTTTGCGCTATCGTGAGGCAGCGGTTGGCGTTTCAGCGAACGGATCGGGCGTGACGAACGCCCCGTATCCGCGGCTGAATCGTAGTTATTCGCCGCTGCCGCCCCATTTAGACGAAGGCTCGATTGACGAGGCCCCCCTCCCGGTCATCCGGTTGAAGGGCGTGGAATTGCACGCCATCACCGAAACGCAGGCGATCGAACACATCCTCACCGCCCTGGAAAACGGCCGCGGCGGGTCGGTGGTGACGCCGAACCTTGACATTATCCGCCGCTGCACCAAAGACTTACAGTTTGCGACGCTCGTTTCCGAGGCGGACCTGGTGGTCGCGGACGGGACGCCGTTGATCTGGGCGTCGCGCTTGCAGGGCACGCCGTTGCCGCAGCGGATCGCGGGAAGCGACCTGATCAGTTCCCTGAGTTTGGCCGCCGCCGACGCCGGTCGATCGGTCTTCCTCCTGGGCGGCACGCCCGGCGCGGCCGAGGGCGCCGCCAAGGTTCTGCAAGCCAAAGCCCCCCACCTGAAGGTCGCCGGCACGTATTGCCCGCCGATCGGGTTTGAAAAAGACGCCAACGAATACGACAAACTGATTTCGACGCTCGCCCAAGCCAAGCCCGACATCGTCTGGGTCGCCTTGGGGTCGCCGAAGCAGGAAAACCTGATCAACCGCATTCGCGACGTCCTCCCGCACGCCTGGTGGCTGGGCGTGGGGATCAGCTTCAGCTTCCTGGCCGGCGACGTGAAGCGGGCGCCCCGCTGGATGCAGAAATCCGGCATCGAGTGGCTGCATCGGCTTACCCAGGAACCCAAGCGGCTGTTCCAACGTTATATTTTGCATGGGATTCCGTTCTGCGGCACGCTGCTGGCCGGGGCGCTGTGGAATCGAATCGCCGCCAACCAGGACGAGACGGCCGGGCACCGGTTCCGCGGGCGGCGACGCCGTCGCGTGGAAGAAACCGCGCCCGCAGCCTCCGACGGCCTGCCGTTGCCCGCAGCGGACAACACGCTGACGCTGCGCGTCCCGCCGCTCGATGCCGGGTCGTCGATCCCCCCGTGCGATGCCAATCCGTTCAGTCGGCGATACGATTCCAATGGCCGGCGCGGTCTCAAACGACTGAAAGCCGTCATCCTGCTGGGCGGCAAGGTCCGCCAGAGCGAGCTCGGTTCGGCGATCGGCCGATCGGTGCTCGACCTGCCGCTGGATGAACACGGCACGATCCTGAACCACTGGGTGACGCAGTCGAACGAACTCGCCAAGCGGGTCGGCCTGGACGACCTGGTGGTCCGCGTCATGGTCGACCAAAAGGCGCACGCGCCCATCAGCATCGACCCGCAATTCAAGCACATGGTCTGCGTCGAGCGTGACCAATCCAGCTTCCGCGGCACCGGCGGGTTGCTGGCGGACATCGCGGCCGGTTACGGCGATGACGACCTGATCCTGGTCGCCAATGCCGGGCAGGTGCTGTTCGATCCCCTGTCGGCGATCGCGCAGGCGCTGGATCACAAGACCGGCGATTTCACCCTGATCAATCACCGCGACGGCACCGCCAGCGGCATCATGCTGCTGGCCTGCAAGACGGTGCGATCGATCAGCAATGTCGGGTTCATCGACCTGAAAGAGCAGGCGCTGCCGAGCATCGCCAAGCTGCACGATGTGCGAGTCGTCCATTGCCGCCAGCCGACGGGATTGCCGCTGTTTTCGTTGAACGACTACATCACCGCCCTGCAGCAATTTCATCGCCGTCGCTCCTCGCGGCGCGCGCGGACGAACCCGCTGGGCGAGGAGTTCGGGCGGCATTTTGCGATCATCGAGAACGGCGCGGAGGTGGCGCCGGACGCTTACCTGCACGACGCCGTCGTTCTCAAGGGCGCAAAAGTCGACGCCGGCGCGGCGGCAATCCGCTCGCTGGTGCTTCCCGGAGCCGTGCTCCGACGAGGCCAGCAAGTGAGTGATCAACTCATCGGCCAGACGAGTTGATGAACAATCCATGAATGTTCGGGCCTAAGCTTAAATACCACGTCCGGATAACGGGCGTGGGTTCTTATTTCCGTCGGATTGGTCGATGGATACCTAAGTGTCTGTATTCGGCCACCGGGCCGGGGTTGTGAATTCGATGACGGCTGTTGCTTCGCGCTCTAAAATCACGCCTTCGCTGGCGGTGCTTGCCTTTGTGCTGGCGCTGTTCGGCGTGGTGGTGACGTATCGCGCCTGGCTCGACATTTTCGAAATCGCCTGGGAGCAACCCGAATATCAGCACGTCTTTCTCGTGCCGTTCGTCGCTTTTTTTCTGGCGTATGTGCGTCGGCAGCGGCTGGCGTACCTCCGCGTGACCGGGACGGCCCTGGGGCCGACGCTGGTCATCCTGGGCTGGGCGGTCGGGAGTTACGGATTCAACCATCGCGTGCAGGCGATGTTCCACCTGGGCGCGGTGCTGGTGCTGATCGGCTGCATCGTGGCAGCGCTGGGGAAGCAGGCGCTGTTTCGATTCATGCCGGTCGCCATCGTTCTGTTGCTGATCGTTCCGATCCCCAACGGCCTGCGGCAGGAGATCTCCCGGCCCCTGCAGCACTACACCGCAGAGATCGCCAGTTATCTTTTGGGGCTCTTCGGCGTCGATACTCAGGTATTGGGCAACTTGCTGATCATCAACAACCAACCCGTCCTGATCGCCGAGGGGTGCAACGGCATGCGGATGGTGTTTCCGTTACTGCTGATCTCATATGGCTTTGCGTTTGGCCTGCCGCTGCGGGCGAGCGTGCGGATGATCATCGTGCTGGCGAGCCCGATCGTGGCGTTGGTTTGCAATGTCTTGCGGGTGCTTCCCCTGGTGTGGCTGCAAGGCCAGGGAAAAATGGGGCAAACCGTCGGAGAACGTCTCCATGAGCAAAGCGGATGGCTCATGGTTCCGCTTGCATTTTTGGTGCTGCTGGGTCTGATTCGTTTGTTAAACTGGGCGATGGTGCCGGTTTATCGGTATCCTTTGGCTTCCCAAAGTACGTGATGGTCGAACCTCAGGGACAACTTCGCAGTCTCCTCACCGGTCCTGCGCTCACCGCGGTGCTGTTGGCGGGGATGGTGCTGGAAGCGCGGCGCTATCACAAGGAAGCCGACTTCGAGCCGTTCCACGCCCGCGCCGCCGCCGCGATCAATGGCATTCCGTTGCTGATCGGGCCTTGGATGGGGCACGAAGAGCCGCTCTTGAAGGAAGAGCGTGACGTGCTGAAGCCCAACGCCTATCGCTGCATCGCATTTTCCGACACGCGAGCCGCTGCCTTGGACGACCCGTCCCGCCGCGTGCTGCTGATGATCGCCCAGTGCCGCCGGGCGAATGACATGGAGGGGCACTATCCCCCGAACTGCTACCCGGCTCGTGGATACGCCATGTGCGACGTTCCGGGGGGCACGCAGGATCCGGACGAGCCGGGGCTTCCCCGGAATTGGTCGATCGGCGGGAAGACGATCCCGGGGATGGAATACCAGTTTGAGCACCGCGAGGCCGGCCGCACGATTCGGACAACGGTCTACAACTTCATGGTCCTGCCCGAACAGGGAATCAAGCGGGATATGAAGGCGATCAACGCTTCTGCCGAAGATTATCAACAGCGGTACTATGGCGCCGCTCAGTTTCAGGTTGTGTTCGGGGGATCGCTCGCGGCGCCGACGGCGGCCGCCCGACTCGAACGTGACGCCGTATTTTCGGAGTTAATTACGCCCTGCACCGGCGTCATACGAACGCTCTCTGAGGGAGACATCAAACCATGAACCAATACATGACCACCCAAGGCCAGCGCAACGTGCCGAACGGCGCGATCGACGTCTGGTCGCAAGGCCAAGGCGGCACGCAACTGGCCGTGCCCTCTCCCCAGCAGCCCCAGCAAGCCCCCGCTTCGCCCGTCGCGATCGTGCAGCGCCTGCTGCGCGGGCGAGTGGCGTTGGCGGTCGTGCTCGGCGGGATTGGCGCGCTCATCGGCGCGGCCGCCGGCTACATGAGCCAGGCTCCCCAGTTCGAATCGAACGGCTTGATCGGCATCAGCCCGGTCATCCCGATCGTCGAAGGGGACAAGACGATGCCCTACTACCAGCAGTTCATGAGCTCCGAAGCGCTCAAGATGGCGTCGCCGGCGGTCATCGACCAGGTGCCCAACTATGAGCCTTGGAAATCCGACGTGGGCAAAGACCCCGCCGCCCTGGCGGATTTGAGCGGCAAGCTCAAGACCGCGTACCAGAAGAACACGTTCAACATCAGCCTGACCTACGACGCCGTCGATCCGAAACTCGCCCGCGCCGGCGTGATGTCGACGATCGCGGCCTACCAGGCGCAGTACAAGAAGTCGTCCGATACCTCGCTCTCGCGCAAGATCAACGAACTGCTCGACCGCCAGCGTAATCTCTTAAGCCAGAAAGCCGCCGCCGAAGCGGACATCAACAGCATCATCAGCAAGTACGGCAGCTCCGACCTGCAGGCGCTGGTCACCGCCGCCCAGCAGAAGGTGCAGGACATCGACCGCGAACGCCGCGGCTATGCCAACAACTATCGCGCCGCCCGCGACGCGATCGAAGTGAATCGCAGCACCAACAATAAAATCCCCCTGGAAGACCTGGCCCAGGTCGACCCTGGCATCGCGAAGCTGATCGGCGATGCCCGCGCGCAGCAGATTCAGACCGACCTGATGGAAAAGCGGCTCGGCTCGAACCATCCGCAGGTTCGCACGGCCAAGATCCAGTTGCAGGTCATGAATGACAGCATCGAAGTCGCCGCCGATACCCTCGCAAGCAGATCCTGGGGATCATTCCCGACTTCGTGAAGGGGGGCTACATGGAAGTCACGCCCACCGCGCTGAAGCTTCTGGAAACCCGCGTGAATTCGGAAGAGCAGGAACAGAACGACGCGGAAAAAGAGCGTGACGAGATCGCCAAGAATGCCGGCAAGGTGGCAGGGGCGCAGACCATCATCAAGAAGCTGACCGACGACCTGACGAAACTCGGCTCGCAGCTTGAGACGATGCAGTTCCAGGCGGCCATGAACGGCGACATGAGCGTACTGATGGACGGCTCGTATGCCGCCAAAGTCGCTGACAAGAAAATCCTGTTCGGCCTCGCCGGTGCGATGGTCGGCGCTTGCGTGCCGGTCGCTCTGCTGATGCTGCTGGGCCTCATGGACACCCGCTTCCGCTACTCGGACGACGCGGCCGGCCAAGGCATGGCGGGCATCCCGCTGCTGGGCATCCTGCCGAACCTGCCGGACCGTCTGTCCGACCCGGCGCAGGCTTCGATCGCCGCCCACTGCGTGCACCAGATTCGCACGATGTTGCAGCTCAATGCGATGCGCGAAGGCTCGACCGCCTTTGCGGTCACCAGCGCCAGCTCGGGCGACGGGAAGACCTCGCTGTCGCTGGCCTTGGGTCTGTCGTTCGCCGCTTCGGGCAGCCGCACGCTGCTGATCGATGCCGACCTGGTCGGCGGCGGTCTGACCAGCCGGCTCGGGAACAACTCCGCCGTGGGCATCGTGGATGCCTTGGCGGGCGTGGGGCTGGAAGAATGCGTCCAGCCGACCGACGTGGCCGATCTGTCGCTGCTGCCGATCGGCGGCGCTCAGGCGCATCATGCCGGAAGCTTCAGCCCGCCGGCCGTCCGCAAGCTGCTGGCGACCATTCGCAAGCACTACGAAGTCATCATCATCGACACCGGCCCGGTCATGGGCTCGATCGAAGCCACGCCGATCGCCGCGAGCGTCGACGGCGTCGTGCTCACCGTCGCCCGCGGTCAATCGCGGCCGCTGGTCGAACGGGCGATCACGCACCTGACGTCGATCGGCGCCAAAGTCGCCGGCGTGGTGTTCAACCGTGCCCAGCACAAGGATTTTGAGCAGTCGATCGGCGCGATCAGCATCCGCTCGGCCGCCCGCAGCACCGCCAACGGCACCGGCCATAACGGTCGCGGCGCCGCTGACATGGGCGCGGTCGCCAAAGCCGTTGCCACCAGCGTTCGATCGGAAAT
>JBQCCH010000078.1:0-33958 GCA_051962375.1 Tepidisphaeraceae bacterium | reverse complement strand
TAATTGAACCGCCCGTTCGGCGCGACGTCACCCTGGTCGATGAACGCGATCGGGTCTCCACCGGCCGGAACATTGTCGGTCCACTTGAACTCAAACCGCTGCAGCCGGCCTCCGGTTCCGCCCAGCAGCGAACGCGGCACGGACAGCTGCAGTTCTTTCCCGGCAAAGCGAAGGCGGGCCTCCCCGGCAGACGGCCAACGCTTCCCATCGGTGACGCGTTCGACCGTGGCTCGGCCGTCGTGTGGAGCGGTGCGGTTAATCGCAAGGTCATATCCGCCCCACCCCCGCCCGGCCGTGCGGACCAAGAGCGTCATCCATCCGCTGTCGGACGGGCGCGTCAGATTTTCACGTGTCCGCACGTAAAAATAGACGTTCTTGTCGTCGTACGTCACTTGCGCGGTATCAATGTCGTTGCGGCCGGAGTCATTTTTCAACGTTCCCGCGTCACCGTAGCCCTGGGCATTCCGGGGGTCGGTATCGTGGAGGTCGTCCATGTACTTTGGCGTCACGCCCGCCCACTGGTCGAAGGCGCCGTCGACGTCGATCGACCGCGGCCGCGACGTCGGTGGCAGCGGCCGAACACCTTTGAAACGGCGGATGCCCTCAACCATCTGGTAATAGAACGCGTCGCCGTGCCCGCCGCGCATTGGCTCGATGTCGCGGCTGAACTCTTCGCTGTAGGTATCGACGAAAAACGTGTCGCCCGTTGACAGAAGTTTGTAGCCCAAGACCTTCGGCGTGCCCGTCGGCTTTGCGATGAAACGCTGCGCGATCCACTCGTTCCAACCCGTGACGAACACGAACTCAGGATCGACCTGGAGTGCCCGCTTCCACTGCTCAGCGAAGTACAGGCCGCGCGCCGGCGTCGCCTCGGCTCGGGGGGGCTGGTGGCCGTCATGAAAGCTGCGGCCGATGCGCGTTACGGGGTGCTCTGCGGCGGCGATGGAGATCTGCTCAGGCCGGTTCGGGGCGTCGGTCCAGCCGAACTTCTGCGGCGTGTGATCCAGCCACGGCCACTTGTTGTGGCCGTCCTTAAACCAGCCATTGGGACTGGTCCAAGCCCAGCTGTCGCGCATCGTAAAGAAGCTGGCCACCTTGGCGTCCAGCCCGGCCGACGGTCCCATCATCAGCGGCTTGCCCCGCCAGCGGAACCATAAGTCGGAATGAAGGCCGGGCGCGTAAATCGTGTCGTAGAGGTGATTAATCGTTGCGGCAGATTTGCCGTGGGTAATAAACGCTATTTGCGGCGTCCGCCGGCCCTGGGCGCGCAGCCGCTCGAACGTATCGAACACTTTCAAAAGCGTGGCGTCGTAAGTCAGCGCGTTGGTCACGTCGAACACAATTACATCCACGCCAGCGTCGCTCAGTTGCTGCGCGTGGCGGGCAATGACATAGGTGTCGTCGCTTCGGTAGTAGCCCAGGAATGGCTCGCCCCACCAGTGGAACGCTCCGCGGGGCCCCCATGCTGGCGCGGCAGGGCTGGCGGCAAGCAGCTTGGAGATGTCGAACACACGGTCCTTCGGCCCGCCTTGCATCCAGAGGAAGTAGAACACGCCCACGAACTTCCCAGGCCGCGCGGCCGGGTAGGCGGTTGGGTCGATCCGCCGGCCGAGCCCGTCCACCGCGGCCCATGTGTCCGGCCGCGTATCGCGCAAGGACGGTTGACCCGCTGCCACCGCCGCCGCAGAAGTGACCGCGATCGAACAAGTGGCTGCCTGCGCGAGGCGCCGGGCGAGTGAGATGAATATTTGGAAAGTCATAGGGTGAGTTCCAATCGGAGGTTTCCCGTGAAGCCGACGGGTTCGTCCCGCTGGTGCAACGACCGCCGCGTGGGCGGCAAACGCTGTACGCCGGTATAGGCCGACGCGACCGTGGCGTTGAACGAGAAGCGTTCGGCCGTGCTCGAGCATTCCACCGATACGGGTTGGCCCGCAACGATCGTGCTTCCCCTCGCCCAAGCAAGGCCGGCCGGATTAGGAGTAGATTCGATGGTGCGAGCCTGCGCGCCGGGCGGGCCGATGCCCAGCACGTCCCGCAGCAGCCACAACGCCGCGCGTGAGACGAACCCGTGACAACGGCTGTCTTCGGGCCCATGGTGTTCCCAAGCCGTGCCGGGGCCGTGGGCCAGCATCGGCAAGAACAGGGCACGCAACTCTTCGAGCAGTTGATCGTGCCGCCCGTGACGGGCCAAAAGTTCCAGCCGCAAGTACGAGCCGATGAACACGTTCGCCGGCGCTAGGAGCGGCTCGGCCGAGGGCATTGCAGAGGCGAGTTTGCCGCAGTCGGCGACGCCGGAAGATTCGCAGTCGTTGATTAGGTCAAACATGGATTGCTCTCGAATCGCGTACCACGAAATAGCAAGCCAGATTGGCCGGCCGCTGGCTCGGTGTCAAATCATTGGAAGGGACGCCTCCGCGGTTGTTGTCACGGTTCTCGCCGTAGGACATCTGGAGTCCGCTCATCGGCCGAGCGGCGCGATCGCCTAGAGCCTGTTATGAACTCAAGCGTAAAAAGCTGGCGAGCATGAGGCAGACGAAGGCGACAATGTGCATGACAGGCTCTAGTGTTCAGCCAGCCTCAACTGATGGGTAGAGCTGAGGCAGCTTTACGCGGGCGTCAACTTCAGGAACAAAACCGCGTAGCGGTCCTCCCATGCGTCGTAAGACGGACGTTGCGGACAGTCGTCCGGCTTGCCGACGCCGGCGGTGCGGTACGCCAAAGCCGCTCCACGTCGGGATTGAGCGACTGCAGCAGTTCGCCCGACGGGTCAACGATTACAGCCGTGCGGTAGTCGTTACCGGCAATCTTCTGGGCCATCAGCACCGGTCCGCTGAGCACGGCCACGTGGCTTGGGTCAGTGCCGAGCGGTTCGGTGCGCAGCGGATGCGGCGCGTCGATTTCGACGCGGTCGCCGGTCTTCCACTCGCGATCGATGGTCACGTAAGACGCCGGCCCCGGTACGTCGGCGACGGCTTGGCCGTTGACGGTGAACGCGTACATTATTGCCCATTCCGGACGACGCAGTTTCATCGCGAACCGCTTGGGCGGCTCGGCCGTGACCGTCAGCGATACCTTGCCGGGCGCGGGGAACAGCGGATCCATGCGGACATTCACGCCCGCGTCATTCCACGTCAGTTCCGAGGCGATGAACAAGTTGGACCAAAGCGTTTGGTCGTCGTGAAAGTAGATGCTTTCGCCGTATTTGACGTGATTTTCCATGCCCGTGCCCGTGCCGACGCAGCAGGTAAAACTGTTATAGAGCGTCTGCCATTCATGTTTGGCGCCGGATTTGAGCGGCACGTAACACGTCACCTCGCCGGTGCTGAGGTTTTGCGAGCCCAGAATGTCGTTGGCCAGAGCCCGTTCGTAGAAGTCGAGATATTTGGCGTCGCCGGTCCATCTGAACAAGTGCCGGTTCAGGCGCAGCATGTCGTAGGTATTGCAGGTTTCGGTCGTGCCGTTGCAGAGGGTGGGCCGGTCGGGCGGGCCGAAATGTTCGCCGTTGCTGTATTCGCCGGGTACGTAGGTGTGATGGCCGACGACGGCGTCCCAGAAGGTGTTGGCGGCCTTGACGAGCGCGGAGTCGCCGCCGACTTCTTATTCACGTGCGGCGCCGACGATCTTCGGAATCTGCGTGTTCGCGTGCAGGCCGGCCAGTGGGTCGTGGCCGACTTCGAGTAGGACCAGCACGGCCTTGTGATTGAATCGGGTGGCCAATGTCAGGTATTTCGGGTCATGCGTGATCGGCGACACGACGGCCATGCCCCCGCTCGCAACGGAGGATTTGCTGCACCCGCTCGTCGGACAGGTTGGAAATCTCGGGGCTCGTCCAGTCGGTCGAGGCGTACGCCGTTGCGCAGTCGGACAGATAATGCCCTTCGGTGCCTTCCGCCTTAGCCATGCTTCAGTGCGGAAGCCGCTCAGCAGCCGGTCCATGTCGATCAACAGCAGGTACGTTTCCGCCCGGTCAGTGCTCTCTTTGAAGCGGCCGGGCAGCAAACGCACGTCTGCAAGTGCGAACGGCTGGGTGACCGGCTTCTCACCGCCGACCGCGACGCCGTTTGGGCCGTCAGCCCGAGCGACATCAACGCCGCACTGAGCTGTCGAAATCGCATTATCAAGGCCTCGTCCTCATTCCAATGCCAGGGCCTTCAACACTGGGATCCCACGAGAGTACCAATACAAGTGGAAAATATATGACCCGCATTGGAATGTTGATTCGAGTACGTAGATCTTTCAGTCTCGGTCGGAAAAACACCCCGAACGGAGTAATCGCATGCGGCAGACGGTTGGAGCGTGGATCCTCTTCTTGCTCATTTGCGTCCCCATCGCCAGCGCCCAGCCGGCTACGCAGGCTGCACCATCGGCCGCGGTCGTCCCTTCGCCGATTTTCAATGACCCCAATTACGAAGGCGCGGCCGACCCGGAAATCGTTTGGAACAAGGCGACCAAGGAGTGGTGGATCTTCTACACCGCCCGCCGGATCATGGCCGACACCAACCCCGGCTGCGGCGGCTGCCCGATCGGCGTCGCGGTGTCGAAGAACCTGATCGACTGGCGCTTCGCCGGCTATTGCAAATTCGACGGCGTGGGCGGCGAGAAAGATTCCGCCACCACGCTCTGGGCACCGGGCATCATCTGTGATTCGACGGGCGTTTACCACATGTTCTTAGTCTGGCGGCCCGGAGCCGAAGGCGTTTGGGGCAGCGGCGATACCCGCATCCGCCATTACGTGGCCAAGGGCGGCGACCTGCTGAATGGTTGGACCAAGGTCGACGACGCTATCCCCCCGCCCGACACCATCGATGCGGGCCTGATTCACGCCAACGACCAGTATTGGATGTTTTATCGCGACCTGCCGAAGAAAGGCGAAGCCCCCGGCAGCCTGTACTACGCCACCAGTCCGGACCTGAACGCCTGGACCCGCCACGGCCATGTCACCGGCCCCGCCAACGACCAGAAGGTCAACGGCGCGAGCTACCAGGAAGCCCCGTACGCATTCAAATGGAAAGGCCATTACTGGCTACTTACTGACCAGGGCTCGCGGCTCGGTCAGTACTACTCCGAAGACCTCACCAACTGGACCTTCGGCGGCCCCCTGCTGCAAAACCCGGGCTGGCGTCCATTGGATAAGAATAGCGGCAAGCACCCGAGCGTCGCCGTCATCGGCGATCGCGCCTTTATCTTTTATTTCAACCACCCGTACCTGCCGGCTGACCAGTCCGAGTTGGAGAAGAAGAAGGCGGGCCGGAGTTGGCTGCACATGAGCGAACTGTCCGTCCACGACGGCCGGCTGGAATGCAACCGCGACGAACTGGTCACCCCACCGGCCGACGTGCGTCCCGCGGACGTCAACGCAGGACGCGATTGAAATCCGTTACCCGAAACCGCTCTAGGAAACACCTGCCGACGGCGGTCGCCAATGTGTTCGCCTTCGCCCGCAACGGTCGCGCGAAGGTCGCGGTTACGCCGCACCGTTGTTCGCCGATCACGTCGTGCTCCAGCGGGACGTCGACCTTCTCGTCTGGGGGAACGCGTCGCCGGACGAACGGGTGACGGTTCGCCTAAATGTTTGAACCGCCGAAGCCGTCGCCGACATTGGCGGACGCTGGAAGGCGGTGCTGCAGCGCCAGCAGGCCGGCGGGCCGTACACGCTGTCGATCGCCGGCCAGAAGAGGGCCGACGGCCACGACGTAGGGGTCGGCAACGTCTGGTTGGCGTCCAGCCAATCGAACATGGAATTCCGCCTCGCCCGCCAGCAGCGCATCGCGAATGACCCGCGCCCGTCGAGGCGGATTCGCTACCCAACATCCTGTTCTTCGAACTGGACCGTGCGGCGAAGTTGAACCCGGCGTCCGACGTCGCGGACCGGTGGGCCGTTTGTTCCCGCTCGACGATGAACGACCGCAGCGCCGTCGCGCATTACTTCGCCCGTTACGCGCACGCCGACGCGCACGTGCCCGATAGCGTCGTCGTGTCGACCTGGCGCGGCACCGTCGCTGAAGCGAGGACCAGCGTGCCCGCCTTGAACGCCCTGCCCGACTTCCGCCAACCCGTGGCCGATGGGAAAGCGGCCGCGAACGCCGAGCTGCACCGCCCGCCGGCGGCCGCCCGGGTCGCCAAGTGGTACGAGGCCAACGACCCCGAACGACGGAGGTCGATCGAATAAGCCTGCATCGCCGACAGTAACGATCACAACGTCCGGGCGCTAGACCTGAACTCGGCCCGCTCTAAACGCCAACCGCGCCGTAGCGTACGGAATGTACGAGACAAGGCCGGCGGCGAAGTGACTCGGTCGGCGGGACGTGCGTGCCTAACAGACGCGTACGACTTCCATGCCGAGCAACTGGCCGAGTTTGTCGATCTTGTCGGCGATATACCCGACGCCGACGGCGCAGTGGTGCGCCGGGCCGTGCACGTTCCAGGCTTCGACGAATCGCCGCGCGCCGATCGCGAAGCGGTACCGACTGTTGGTGTTGCCGATTTCCAGGATTGGCCCCGGTTCGCTGGTAGCTTGGGCGACCAGCAACTTCAGCCGTCCGTCCGCCGTCTGGACGACGCTCAGCATCGTCACCGGACCGTGACGCACGCTCATTTCCACGCTCAAACCGCGGCCCACTTTGCCGTGGTAAACCTGCAACGGCCGCACGCGGGTTTTGCCCTGCGCGATTGTCAGATGGCCCGGCCCGTCGTGGCCCATCAGCACGACGTCGTCGTGGAAATCCATCGCATAGAACTCGGTGAAGCTACCGCCGGCGCCAAAGCTGTCCATGATCTTCATCGCCTGGGCGTTTTTGATTTCCAATTCGCCGGCGACCGGAACGCCGCGGGCGGTCAGCAGGCTGGTGCCAAGGATGATCGAACTGATCGCGTCCTCGTTGGCCGGGTTCCCGACGCCCATGTAATAGTAGGCCAGCGACCCTAAATCGTGTTCGGTAACCAAGCGATCCAACGCCACGCTGGTCCGGGCGGCGCGCCGCAGTTCGTCCGCCGGGCAATCGGATCGAACGTCGAATGCCTGTCCGAAATGGGCCACGCGGTCTTCAATCTGCTGATCCGTCACCGCCGCGCGCAACGCGGCCAACTCATCGACTTCGACAATTTCGACATGTCCGCCGAAGTGGGCGCACTGTTGGGTCAGGTCGCTATAGATGTCGAGCATGCCGTTGTAATAGTGGCCCATGACGCCCAGGCGGTTGTGCTCCATGACGTGGGCCACGCGGGCGGCGTCGAGCCAGTGGCCGATCTGCTCCCAGGCGATCGGGTCGTCCTCGATCATGCCGGTTACCTGATGAAACGGGATGCGGCAGCGGTTGAAGACGTTGGCAATCTCTGGCACGGGGCAGGACTGGCAGAAGGCAAGCCAGTGGCCGGTCATGCTCGTGCGGTCGCCCATGGCATTGAAGGTCGCGTAATCGATGGCGGCGGCGGGGGCGAGGTTTAGGATGATCACCGGCACCTTCGCCCGGCGGACGACCGGCAGCACGGTGCTGGAAAGCGCGTAGGTCGTGACATAGAGAAAAATCAGGTCCACGTCCGCGCGGCGGAAGGCGTGGCCGGCTTCCTGGGCCTTGGCGGGCGTGTCGATCAGCCCGAGATCGACGATCTCCATGCCGGGCCGTGCCAGCTTCTGACCGACACGTCTAAGGTAGCCGGTTAGCTGAGCCTCAAGACCCTCGAACTGCGGCCAATACGTATCGAGGCCAATCCCGAACAGACCGATCCGAAGCGGCGGGCGCTGGTGTTGCATAAGGCTCCTCCACAAGACAGGTACGCCCTGCAACCTATAAATGCGCACCCGCTGACGGCCATCGCATTTCTGACCCATTACATATAAAATCTGACACGTCGCGGATGACCAATTACTCGGCTTACTATCCGGATTCGGGCGCGATGAATCCTTGGGGCGTTCGCGTCACCGCAGCCGGGCATACGCAAACCGTGCCTGGCGCGTTGTACCCGCCCGGCCGACACCCGGACGACTACGCGCTCGATTGGCAGCGTGGCCGCGTGTTGAACGCGTATCAACTGGTGTACATCACCGCGGGCCAGGGGCGATTTGAATCGGCGCGGTCCGGAAAGGCGCGAATCGAGCCGGGCACGGTTTTCGTGCTCTTCCCGGGCGTGTGGCACCGGTACGAGCCGCTGCGTCAGACCGGCTGGACCGAGGACTGGCTCGAATTGCAAGGCCCGGCCGTCGACCGCCTGCGGCGTGCCGGGGTGCTGCGGCCGGAAAGGCCGCTCTTGCGGCCCGGCCTGGACCTGGCGCTGTCAGAACTCTTCGACGAATGCCATCGAATCACAGCGGCCGCGCCGAAAGGCTACTCTGTGCTGCTCGGCTTGCTCGGGCTGCAATTTCTGGCGCGCGTCGTGCACGGCCGTCAACGCCGAACGGCTGGCGCCGGCGCACCGCCCGGCGTGACAGCCCTGCGGTGTCGCATCAGTGAATGTTCCGGCGTGGGAGTGAGCATGCAAAACCTGGCCGAGGAATCAGGACTGAGCTATTCCTACATCCGGCGGGCGTTTAAAGCCCACACCGGCGTCACTCCAAAGCAGTATCATATTCAAGTCCGGCTGCGCAGGGCGCAGGACCTTTTACAAAGCACGCAACTGTCCGTCAAAGAAATCGCCGCCCGGCTGGGGTTCGATTCGCCGTTCCACTTTTCCATCGATTTCAAGCGGCACACGGGACTGGCGCCCATGCCTTGGCGGGCCCGACTCCGGGCGCCGTCGGCGTCGAAAACGTCCAGCCGCACTTCGGGGCTATAGTAGTCGGCAGAAGTCGGATCACCGAGGGAGCAGGGTCATTCCAAGTCTTTCGCGATTGCCGGCGTGGCCTGCCTAATGATCGCCGCCCGGGCTGAGATGACGTGCGGCGCGGATTCCGTTTTCGTCAATGCCGAGAGCGGACTCGACGACGCGTCACCGGTGCGCGAGTGGGCGATCGACGTCGGCCGTTCGTACCACAAACCGTATGACCCGAGCTGGGTCGCCGTCGACGCCGCGTTGCCCGGCGCGACCGGCCGCGCGTTGGTCGTGCCTGCGTTCTGGCGGCCGCAGTGCGGGTCGAGGGGGGGCGCGTTTTAAGTTCGCTCCACGCCGGGCAAGCCGGGAAAGTGGACGTTGCGTGTGAGTGTCGTCGATGAGTTCGGAACGCGATCATCGACGCCCCTGGCGTACGGCCGGCCTCATTCAATACCGCGGGTTCTTACCCCCAGTCCGTCAATCGAGGTCCGGCACGCTTGGCTCGCATCCTTGATCCGACTCGTCGCGATGTCCAGGCCAGTTTTTAGGCCGGTTCGGGGACCAAGACGTTGCCCGCAGCGCTCTGTTCAATTGCCCGATCGGCCCTCTTATCGGGTTCCACACCTCCACGACGCGACTCGCCGGTTTTAAGCATCGTCAGCATTACCCGCGACAGATAATGCGCGGTGGCGATCAGCGTTTTCTTGTTCACGGTCATCTCGGCCGTTTTTCATTCGCTCGTGGAAGGCGCGAATCGTGGGACTGCGGAGCACGCGTTGCCACGCCGCTTCCGTTAACAGTTTCCGCAGGGTGGCCGGTCCCTCGTCGGTGATCCGGCCCATCCGGTTGACTCCCGCCGACGCGCGCCGCGTCGGCCGAGCGGCTGGCGGCGTTGGCCGAAGCAGTCGACATGTCGTATTCGATCAACGGCACTTCGTTCGGGCACGCGCGAACTGACGTGCCGCCGATCTACTACACTTAAACGCCTTCGCGACCGTACGGCAGCTTGAACTAAGGCCCTCAGATAAAACGCAACGAGGTCCACGATCCGGCCACGATGGTTTACCTGTTCGACGGAAGTACGCTCCATCTCATGAACGGGACGAACCGCATCCCGTCCCGTCACGGCCGGGTCACCCCGTCCCGACGGGATACGACCGGAATCACAAAAGTTCTGTTCCAAGACTTTCACGCAGGCTCGATGGACCGTGTGCTGCCCTTCCCTCGTTTGCTGACAAAAATATGCTCATTGCCACCTCGCCCGCCCTCGCTTTGAGCACAAAGCACTCTCTGGCCAAGTGGCGTACGATTCAGCATAAATTGGCGGCTGGTGGCTGCCCATTGCGGGCAACGCAATGAGTAAAGTCCGTCGTCTTCTACACCCTTCCACGTTATTGTTCTCAGGCGCGTATGAATATTCACGTCCGATCCGGCTTTGCAGCCATTTTTCTGACCGCCGCCCTGGCCCCTGGCGAGCCAAGCGTCGGCCCCGCGACCGACTACACCCCGGCGCCCCCCGCCGAGCGACAAGTGGGCGTCGCTTACACGACCTGGCACGTGACACCGAACTGGACCAACACCTGGGGCAAACCGTTGCTGGGCTTCTACCAGTCGGACGACCGGAAAGTCATCGACCAGCACGCCGCGTGGCTCGCCGACGCGGGTGTCGACTTCATCTGGGTCGACTGGTCGAACGACATCAAATACCACCGTGACCCGAGCAAGCCGAACCCCACGTTCGACATGATTGAAGGTGCGACCGGCGCCCTTTTCGATGAATACGCCGATCTACGTGCGGCTGGAAAGAAGACGCCCAACATCAGCATCTTCGCCGGCGTCACCGGCTCCCCTGAGGCAGTCCAGAACGGGCGTCTGCAACGCAAGGCCGACCAGATTTACCACCATTACGTCGCCAACCCGCGGTACGCACCGCTCGTCGAGCAGTATCTCGGCAAGCCGCTGCTGGTGGTTTACGTAAACACGCCGTCCCCCTTCCAGACCGGTGTGCCGGCCTGGAAAGACGACCGTTTCACCGTCCGCTGGATGACCGGCTACGTCACCGAGCAGAGCTCCTTGCGCACGCCCGATCTGGTCAGCAAGTTCGGTTACTGGTCGTGGGAAGACCGCGGCCCGCAGACGTTCAGCGTATACGGCGGACACCCTGAAGCGATGGTCGTCACCGCCGCCACCCGCCAGCAGGGCCAGCCCGGAGGCGGCCGCGGCTACATCGCGGCAGCCAGTCGCGACAACGGCAAAACCTTCTTGCGCGAATGGGCCCGCGCCAGGTCGGTCGGCCCGCACTTCGCTACCGTCGTCAGTTGGAACGAGTGGCACCGCGGCGAGCAGCCGACCGCGGAAATCAGCAAGGACATCGAACCGTCGGTCGAGTTTGGCACGAAGTACCTGGACCTGCTCAAGCAACAGATCGCCCTGTTCAAAGCCGGCCAATAAGCGACGGCTGGCCGAGGTGAATCGGGTTGAATGGCAACTTTCACCAACGACGCTTTTTCGAAAACACGTCCCAACGTCTCAGTGTCCCGACGCGGCAGTCGCGCCTTTTCGCCGCCGGCGCGGCCCCCGCACTGACCCCGCCGGCCTGGGCGATTGTCTGCCGCAACGCGGGCGTGCCGGCGGAACCTAGCAGGACAGCCGAAGGAACGCTCCACCACCCACCGCCGCGGCAAGCACGAAGCCGCGTTTGCCCTCGGGCAGTTTCACCTCTTCCATTTTGATCCCAAGCCCGTCGGCGGCGTCGGCGGGCCGCTCGCCGGTGTAGCCCTGGTCGACGTATGCCAGTTCCACGTTCTCGCCGCTCGCCTCCTGCACGTCACGGGCAAGTCGTTCGACTTCGTCCCGCTCCTACGTGTCGGCCGCTGTGACGCGGAGCGCCAGCAGGTGGCCGAGCGTGTCGATGGCCGTCGGTCGTCCAGGAGCCGCAGGATCCGCCGCAAGTCGTGTACGATCACCTCGAACACGCCGGCCTTGATCCACCGCTGTGTCTGCTGGTTCACCACGTGCCATCGGCGGCAGGTCATCGGGCAAAGCCTGCCGCCTCAGCAAGCCTCGGACGAAGCACCGGAGGCCATCGAAGACCTTCCGAAGTTCGTACTCGCGCTGCGGGCCGTCCTCTTGCATCAGCATTAGATACGGGACGACGAATGCCTCTCATCATCCGTCACATTGCTGGAGTGAGGCTTCCTTGCCATACGCCCACTTCAGCGAAAGGGCTGCGAACAGTTCATGACAGGCTCTAAAACTTGCCGATCCATTTCCGACCTAAGCAAGCATTTTTATCGCTACTTTTGCACACGTTTTTACCTCGACACAATGCCATGTTGCAAAAGAAAGAATGTAAAAGAGGAGGGGGAGGGACCGGTTCTCCTTATCGCACCCAGCGAGTTCCCCGTTGAACTATGCAAAACAGATGCGGCTCCAATCCTCAGCCTCAAATTTCTCTAGCGAATTCATCATTACCGGATGATCGAAGAGGGTGAGAAACAGGTCGTGAAAAACGATGACGCCGTCGGCGCCCGCCCGAAGGCACTCCTCGGCATCAAGTCGCGTGCGGACACTGGCGGGCATGATGCGAATTCCGGCATTTGTACGGCGATAATACTCGGCGGCATCTCGAATAAGAGTGAATGCGTTACCCCCCGCGTCGTTCACACGCGCTACATAGGGGCAAATCCACCGCGCGCCCGCGGCCGCGCAAAGATAGGCCTGCTCCAGGGAACAGACGGTCGTCACCAGACTCTCCACACCACGGTCCGCCAGCGCACGCACGGCCGCCAGCCCGTCAAGCGTGGCGGGAAGCTTGGGAACGACGCGGGTTGAAATCTTTCGCAAATGGGCGGCTTCGGCAAGATACTGCGCCGTCATCGGGCCGCGCAATTGCACGAACAGAGGAAGCGGTGCGCGCTCCAACATTTCCTGGCAGACTGCTTCGAGCGTGCGCGTGCCGGCGCACCACTTGGCGATGACCGTCGGGTTGGTCACGATTGCGCTCGTGAGTCCGGTGCTAGCGGCGGAGGCGCACTCGTCGATAGTTCCGGCGATCCAGAGCGTGGCGGATGAAGGGCTCATGCGTATGACCTTGTTCTTAATGCGATTGAATGAACGTATCGAGTTCCAACGCCGTGGGCAGACCGGCGATCACGCCCAGATGTTGTGCACAATATGCGCCTGCGGCGGCCGCTCTGGAGGCGGCGTCGACGAGCGATAAGCCGCCGATCAGTCCGACGGCCAGTGTCGCGTTGAAACAGTCTCCCGCGCCTGTCGGATCGACGGCCGTAACAGAAACGGACGGGATTCGGATTTCACTTTCATTGCTGAAGACCATCGCGCCGCGGCGACCGAGTGTCATGACGACTTGGCCGATGCCCAATTCCGCCATCAGCCGCCGGCCGAGAATTTCCGGAGGAATGTCGTCTTCGCCGGACAGTCCGAGCAGCATTTTTGCTTCGGTCTCATTGGGCGTGAGCAGGTCGGTCAGCCCCAGCAGTTCTGGCGGCAACGGCCGCGCAGGCGCCGGGTTCAGCAGCGTTTTTACCCCGTAACGCTTCGCGATTCGGAATGCTTCCAGCACCGGCGCGTCCGGCAGTTCCAGCGGCGAGATCACCATTCTTGCCGTCCGAATTTCCTTCGCGCATTGCTGAATATGGGCGTCCGTCAGACGTAAGTTCGCGCCGGGATCGATGACGATCGTGTTATCCGCCGTGCGGGCGTCGAGCGTGACGAAGCCAACGCCTGTGTTGATACCTTCCATCTTCCGAACAAGACGCGCATCGAGCCCCTCGGTCGCTATGGTTCCCATCGCGACGCCTGCGAGAAGGTCATCACCGACCGCGGCAATCATCGACACCCCGGCCCCCTGCCGCCGCGCTGCGAGGGCCTGATTGAGCCCTTTGCCGCCAGGTCCGAGGTCAAACGAATCGCCCACGAGCGTCTCGCCGGCCGAGGGCGGACGCGGCACGCGAATGGTGAGTGCGACAACGATGCTCGCCAGGAAAAAAAGCTCGTCCATTAGCGCAAAAATCCTTCCGGTTCTAATACGCCTATGGCCTTGGGCTGATTCAGGCCGCGCCGCGCCAATGACTGCATGCCGATAATCATCATCACCGCCGCGACAAGATAAACGCCCGACGTCGCGCTGAGGCAAGTGCTCATCCCGTACCGCTCGGCGCCCGCGGCGATCACCACGGGTGCAATACCACCGCCCACCCAACCAAGCGCGTTCATGATTCCCAGCGCGGTCCCGCGATTTTTGACGGGAACGACGTCGTACAGCGACGCCCAGAGGTTTGCGTCATAAAAGCCCTTGAAAAAACCGAAGCCGACCATGGCCAGCACCAGCACCGTCGTCGAGAGCGTGTAACCGGTGAAGAAAATAAAAGGAATGCCGAAGAACAGGCCGACGGCCTGCGTCATCATCCGGCCGCCGGTCGTTCGGGTGGCCAGCGCGTCGCCGAGCACGCCGCCGCACATCACGCCGATCGCCGAAGCGATCTGAAGCCAGCCCGTCGCGTTAAGGCCCGACATGGCAAGGCTCATGTCGAACTTCCGATGCAGGAACGACGGCATCCAGGTCAGAAACACCGACGCCACGAAATTCGCACATATGAAAACGGCCACCAGAATCAATACGATGGGATTCTCAAACACGGCAGCGATTGTCGCGGGGATGCTCACTCTTTCAGAGCTGATTGCGTGACCCACGAGCAACGGCTCCGGGCCCGGGTTATCGCGGCCGTCGACCAGATCGATGGCGTCGGCCTCGCCGCGCTGCGGTTCTTTCAGCAGCACGACCAGCACAGAGCCGAGTAGTACGCCGAGCGCGCCGAACAGATAGAAGCTCGATCTCCATCCGTGCTGCTCGGCGAGAAATCCGGCGACCGTTCCGCCGGCGATCGTGCCGGCGTAAACGCTCGATTGACAGATCGCCATCGCCTTAGAGCGCGTCGCGCGGCCGTGGTAATCACTCACCAGCGACATCGCCGCGGGAAAGTAGAATGCCTCGCCTAGTCCTTCGGCCGCTCGGAAAATAACCAGATGTAGGTAATCGGTCGAAAGCGCGGTCGCGAGTGTGATGACCGACCAGAAAATCAGGCCACCGACGATCAACGTCTTACGGCTGACGCGATCGCCGACCCAGCCTGCGATCGGCGACATCGCCGCGTAAACCCACATGAACTCGCTGCCGAGGATCCCCAACTGCACATCCGAAAGCAGCATCTCTTTTTTCAGCAACGGAAAGACTGAATAGATCGCCATTCTGTCGGCGTAGTTAAAGAAGCAGACAAACCAGAGCATCGCAACGATGGCCCATTTATACCGGGGGCCAATCGTGGGCCGATTGCGAACGATGGTGTTTAATTCGTTCATCCTAACGTGTTTCCTTACGCAATCCGCCCTGCCCGACGCTGAAGTTTCCACCGCATTTGGGATAACCACAACATCCCCAGGAGTGGAGCGATCGTCGCAGGTTCTGGAACGGCGGCGTAATCGACGATCCGATGAAACGTCAGATAATTTGCGTTGTGATAACTGTTGGCCCCGCCTACGCCGTCAGGATAAGCCGTACGCGATACGGCCACGATATCGGCCCCGTCGAATTGCCAATCCAGGTATTGAAAGCCGATGTGGCCAGCATCAGTCGTATCGCTTAGCACCGTTCGGGTGATCGTCCAATTCGTCAGATCGGTTGAAGAGACGAGCGAGACGACATCGCGAATCGATCCCGGCGGCACACCGGCTACGTTGTTTGCCACCGTGACGGTGTCGCTGAGCGTCCAGTATTTTTGGGTGGCCGGGTCATAACGGATCGTGAACTTCGACGACCCGCCGGGCAGGTTCACGATATCGACGGCGGGATCGAACGCCAGGCCGTTGTCCGCCGGATTGACATGCACGATCGCCCCCTTCTGGGCCGCACCGGCGGGCACATCGACACGCAACACGTTCACCAGCTCGCCCCCCGCCGTGCGCACCATGTTGCCTTCGAGCCAGCCGTTGAAGGCGTTGTTGGGCAGCCAGCCTTTGCTGCTGCTGAGCTTGGCCGTGCCGGGCATGTCGCCGGTGTAGCGCCAGTTGCCCTTGTTGAGCAGATCGCTGCCGATCGGTGCCGACATGACGAAGGTGCGAAACTGCGCCGGCCAACCGCCTCCGGCGCCGGTGTCTTCCATCGACCGCCAAATGCGCCCGTCGGCGATGACCACCGGCGTCGGCGCGGTGTGGTGTGTTTCACCCAAGCTCAAATAGCCGTTGGTGGTGTCGCTGGGCGTGGTCCAGGTCGCGCCGCCGTCAATCGATTTGCGAATCGTCACACGGCCGTAGTCCTTGCTCGTGCCCATCAGGTAGAGCGCGTTGCCCTGCGTGAACAGGTTCGACCACTGCTGCCCGCTGATCGTGGAAAGCGGCGACCAGGTGACGCCACGATCAATCGAGCGAAACAGCTTCGTCACGCCCACGCTCGGCGCGGTCGAGGATGGGCCGAACAGATCGTGCGAGGCGATGTAGGTGCCATCCGGCAAGACCGCCAGCGCCGGCGATCCGACATACACGCCACCGCCGGCCGGCAGGTGATCGATCACGCTGCCGGGTACGGACGAATAAGCCGCCGCGGAACAAAACGCCCCGGCATAAGCGGTGATCGCCACTGCCGCGATGATGCGCCGCGCGGTTGCAAGCATGATGATCCCTTGAAAGCGGAACCGGCGAACACAAGATGGGGTGCCGCGGAGGGATCCGGCACCCCATCTTCAACTGGATTCAGTCTAAATGTTTATTCAAACGCGGCGACGACGGCGCACGAGCATCATCGCCGCGCCGCCGAGCAGCCCGAGGGCCGCCGGTTCGGGCGTTTGCTGCGTGTAAAGCACGACGTCGTTGCCGCCGGTCGTAGAGATGGCGCCGGCATCGCCGAAGCTGCCGGAGTAGGTGATGAACAGGTTCTGCCCGCCGAAGGTGCCGACCAGCGCGCCATCGGTGGTCAGCCCGGTGAACGTGCCGGAGCGAAGGGCCGCATCATCGAGTTGCAGGATGCCGAAGGCTTCGTTGTCAGTGAGCGTGAATCCGTTCAAAAGGTCGACCGCCAGCGTGCCGGCGATCGTGTGGCTGCCGGAAGCGCTGGTGAGCTTGAGGCGGTCATACTGCTCCGTGCCGTTCAAGGAAAAAGCGGTGCCGGCAAGTTCGATCGCGGTGGTGGAAGCCGCATCGAGCGTCAGGTTGCCGCCAATTTCGAGCGAGGCGGGGCTGTTGCCGGGCGCGAGCGTGCCGCCGATGACCGCCAGATCGCCCGAAATCGTGCCGCTGCCGCCGAGGGTAGCACCGGCCGAAACGGTCGTTTTGCCGGCGCCGGTCGAGCCGTTGACCAGCAACGTGCCGGCCGTGACGTTGGTGACGCCGGCGTAGTTGTTGGCGGTGTTGGTCAACTCTAGCGTGCCGAGGCCGGACTTCGTCAAGCCGCTGCTGCCGGTGCCGGTCAGTTGACCGGAGAGCCGGGCATCAACAGCCGCGGAGCCTTGGTTAACGACGACCGTACGGGCCGCGCCATTCAGGTTAATGTCGTTTGAAAGCGTGAGCCGGGAATCGGCATTTTGCAAGGCCAGAATGAGATTCTGCCCGCTCGTAATGAAGCTGGCGGTACTGCCCCACGTCAGCAGCGCGTTGCTGTTCAGTGTAACCGTGCGGTCGGCGCCATAAGCGGCAAAGCCGCCGGAATTGTTGGCGGTGAAACCAACCTGCCCGCCGCCGGTGCCGAGGGTGAAGTTACCATCCGCGAAGCCCAGGCCGAGCACGCCGCCGGCCGTGCCGCCGGTGCCGCCGTTGAGTTGGATGTTCGAATTCGGGCTGAATGCCCCAGCCGAGCCGAGAATGATCGCCGAAGAGAACGTCGGTGCATTGCCGGCGACGATCGAGGTGATGCCCGTATAAGTATTGTTGCCGCTCAGAATAAGACTGGCATTTCCGAATTTGGCGAGCGCCCCGGCGGCTCGACCTGTGCCCGTGATGTTGCCGCTGAGAATGCCAGGCGCCTGGGCCAGGCCGTCGACGGTTACGCGGAGTTCGCGGTTGTTGAGGTCGATGGCGTTCTGGAAATCGACGGTGCCCAATGCGGTAGCGCCGACATCGCCAAGTTTTAGGCGAAAGTCCGTCGCCGGCGTGCCAGGGGAATTGTTGCCGGCGACGAATCCGCCGACGTTCAATTGCAGCGGTGTCGGCGACGCGGTGCCGCCGAGGGCCACCACGCGCGTGCCGGCGTTGGGGTTGGAGAAGCCGCCCGAGCCAGTCCACGTAACCCCGCCGCCAGTCGTACCCAGCGGGGCGGTGAAGTTGCCGTTGTCGAGATTGATGATGCCATATTCCGACACGACGCTATCACCCAAGACGTAATTGGACGTGGCCGAGTTATTGCTCAGGTTGTACGTGCCGCGTTGGATGGTGGTCGTGCCGGCGAAGGTGGCGTTGCCAAGCGACACGTTGCCATCGTTGGTGATCTTGACGTTCAGGCCGCCCGCGCCGCTGATGGAGCCGGCGAAGTTGAGGGACAGTCCGCGGGTGACGCCCATGGTCGCGCCGCTGGCGACCGTGATGCCGCCGCCGGTGTAGGCCGTAGCCGTCGCCGCCGGGCCGGTGGGCGTGCCGCCGAGGGTGTTATTGGTCAGCGTGCTGCCATTGACGGCGATCGTGCCGGTGAAGGTGTTCGCCGTGCCGAGGGTGAGCGCGCCGGGGCCGGCCTTGACGAGACTGGTCACCCCGCCGGTGCCGTCGCCGATCAGGTTGGCGAACGTATAGGCGCCGGCCGTCTCGGTGTTGATGGTGAACGTGCGTGCCCCGCTGCCGACCAGCGGCATGGCGCCAGTGCCGCTGAAATTCGTGGCGGCCGCGATCGAGAGGGTGCCGCCGTTCTGCCCGAGCGAGAAGACGCGGCCGGTGTTCGCCGACGCGCTGAAGCGCATCGTCCCGCCGTTGATGCGGACGGTGTTGGGATCGAAATTGGGCAGCGCCGCGGTGCTGCCGACCTGGAACACGCCCGCCTGAATCTCCAGAATGCCGGCAAAGGCGCTCGCCGAGGCGTTGCCGACGTTGGTGAAGATCAAGGTGCCGTTGCCCGTCTTGGTGACGACCTGGGCGGCGTCGACCTTGAGCAGCGATGCGATCGTAACGGCTTTGCCCGTGCCGAGGTTGCCCACATTGATGTTAGCCGGGCCGCTGCTGGTTGCGAGCGTTAGGGTTTTCTGGGTTGCATCGCTGAGGAGCCATCCGCCGGCCGTGGAGGGATCGGTGTCGCCGAAGTTCAGCATGCCGACCGTGCGGCTGCCGTTCAGGGCGATGGTGGCATCGCCGGTGAGGTCCACTTGGCTAAAGTCGGCAGTCGCGCCAACGCCGTCGGGGATAGTCGGATTGGTATCCCAGTTGGTCGGCGTGTCCCACGCGCCGCCCGTCGCCGGTTGCCAGTCGCTACTAAAGGCTTGGGAGGAAACAAGCGCTACGCATGCCGCAACGATCAAGGGAAGACGAGCGCATTGGCTCGAATGACCAGAAGAGGTAGAGCCGCCGTTAAGATCCGAATTCATTGCATTTTCCTCCGCCAACGCACGCCTGGGACAGATATGCTTGTGGAATTCCACAAGTATTCACAAACTAAGCCACTGAGAGCACCGCGTCAAATAAATTCGCGGTTTTCTTCAATTTTTGTCAGGTGTTGCGACGACATAAACCTGGTTCCAAGTTTTTCCGTTCAACTGAACCGGCCGCAGATAAGCGATTTTCCGGCCGTCAGGCGAATAAACGCAGGCGAGCGGGCGCGGCGCATCGGCATCGTTTGTTGGCTCGGTTAGTCGGCGACTAACGCCAGTTCGCATATCCACCGTGAACACGCTCTTGTCCGCGATATATGCGACAGCCCATTCCTTGGGATTCCAGGTGAACGCTGACGCGATGCTCCACGGGTCATGCGTAACCTGCGTCGGCTTGCCACCATTGGACGAAATCGTCCAGAGTTGGATGATGCCGGTGTCGTCTTTCATCAGGAACGCGATGCGCGAACCATCCGGCGAGGCCTGGAGCCAGTGGCGCGGGCCTTGGATGCCGGGATATTTTCGGTCCGCGGTATAGGTCAGGCGGCGCTGAATGACGCCGGCAGGGGGTGCGGGGAGGCGGGTGGCCGTGCCCGCGAGCGGGCCGTCGCCGGGCCGTGTCAGGTCGTCCGGCAGATCGACGATGAAGACCTCGGCAATCGACTCGCCCTGGACTGTCTTTACCGACCCCTGAAACGCGATCGCCCGCTTTTGGCGCGTTCCATCCGGCCGCACGTATCCGTTCACGCCCACCCACCCCTCTTCGCAGGCACGCGAAATCTCGTCCGATCCCGGCTTCGGATCGCGAACGGTGTGCGTGACCAGAACGCTGAAAAAATCGCCATCGTGATTGTGCGGGTTGTCGCCGGCTACCCGCACTGGTCCGGCCGGCACGCTGACGCCGATGTTGCGGGCGTTCACGTCGCTGTCGGCCGGAATCGCGCCGGCGCTCGGGAGGATCGCGTCTTCGTAGGTGAAGCGCACCCATCGGCCATCGGGGCTGAACACGTGTACATGCGTACCGCCGCGCAGCGCGCCGGGCGTAAAGGGGGCGGTCAGATCGCGGGCGTCCAAGTTGGTCTCGATTCCGGGCCGCGCCGCATCGACAATCACGCCCTGGCGATGATTGGCGGCGTAAGACCAGTCGGGTGTCGGATGCTTCGGGCCTTCAATGAAGACGACTTTTTCACTGGTCGGCGAACAGGTGACAACGCCCACCTTGGCGTTCGCCGACGCGCGGTACAGGACTTGCACCACGCCCGTCTCGACGTTCACGCGCTCGATCCGGTCGCCGTCGAATCGGTCGCCGCCGGGATCGGAGCGGACATCGTAGGCGATCCACTTGCTGTCCGGCGACCAGACATTCACGTTCGTGAGAATGTGGCCGTACTCGCCGAACGTCACCTGTCGATCGCGCGGCTGCGCTGGGCGCGTCGAGGATGATGCCGCCGCGCAGCCGGCGAGCAGCATCGAGCAACTGGCCATGAAACTTCTCCCGAGACAAAGTCGAATCGTCCGACGCAACGCCTCACCTCGCCGAGGAAATTGCCGCGTGATGCCTGCCGTTCGCGGGTCGCGGCGCCTCGCCCTCGAGTAGCCCCACGCTCTGTAGCACGCGCCGAACCGCCGCTGGGTCATCCGATGCCGCGCCATACGGCGCGCACATCTGGTCGGTGGCGATGATGCCCACTTGATGCAGGGCCGACTTCACGTTGCGAATTCCCGCCGCCACGGTCGGGGCCTCGTACAGAACCGAGAGCCGCTGCAATTGATGCTGCAATTGCTCGGTCTGCGCCGCATCGTTGGCCAGGATGGATTGATATAGCGACACGAGCAATCGCGGCAGCAGGTTTCCCCCGCCGCCGACGCATCCGTGCGCTCCGTAGGCGAGCATTTCGCGCATGTAGCGCTCGTCGCCGCAGAGCACGGAAAAATCGGGGCGCGGCGCCGTCAGGTCGATGATCTCCCGTTGATACGCCAAATCGCCGCTGCTGTCCTTGATGCCGATGACGCGCGGATTTTGGATCAGTTGCCGCACCGTCTCCGGCTCATAGGAGGTCTTGATGAATTGCGGGATGTTGTAGAGAACGATCGGCAAATCCTGGGCATCGAGAAAGCGCTCGATGTAGCCGATCAGCTCGGATTGTCGAAGCGGCAAATAATACGGCGCCGCCGCGACGATGGCGGCCACGCCCACTTCCGCGCCGGCACGGGCCAAGGCGAGCGAGGCACTGAATCGGGTATCGGTCACGTGCAGATACAGCGGCACGCGTCCGGCGGTCGTGGTGGCGCACAGTTCGAGAACGCGCAGGCGCGTGGCGTCATCGAGCGATGCCCACTCGGCCGTGGTGCCGAGCACGAACAACCCGTGTACCCCCCCCTCGACGGCTCGCTCAACCACGCGGCACAGGCCCGCTTCATCGAGCGTCCCATCTTCGAGCAGGGGCGTCACCAGGGGAGGAATGATCCCCCGCAACTTAGACGTCGATCGGATTCGCATTTGCATATACAACTTTCTTTCGAATTGCGCTATGAACGAGGCTCGGACTTCGCCGGCGGCACGAGCACGTGGACGCCGGCCCAGTTTCCTTCGGGCAGGGTGACGGTTTCACCCGCCGACAATTCGCGCTTGAAGACGCTGACCCGCGAACGGCCCCCGTCGGTGTAGTGGAAACCCAGTGCAGGCACTTCGGTAAATAAGGACAAATCCAGCCCCTCGCGCGGCCCGGCCGTAAACACGAACAACGTGGCCGGCTTGGCGAGAGCTTTCACCGTGATCCATCCGCGGAAATCACCGGCGCCTTGCGTGATAGCGGCGCCGTCCAATTTGGCGGGCACGTCGGCAAAAACGTAGTTCCGGTTCGAGAACGTCTTCAGCCCGTCCCGAAGTTTGCCGACGCTGAACCCGACCCCGCGGATGCGCAGGCTTCCTACATCTTCACGCACCTCGGGAGGCTGCGGCAGTTGCACCCCATCCTTCATCGTTAAATCACGAAAGTTATGGAAACGGTGGAACGTCAGGTAGTTCGCATCATGCTGGCGCGGGGGCGGCCCGCCGGGACTGTCAAAACCCGTGCGCGACGCCACCAGCAGGTCCGCGCCGTCGATCGCCCAGTCCGGGTATTGAAAAGCGTGCTGCTTCCAGTCGGGATGATGCAGCAGCACGCACTTCATCGTCCATTGGCGCAGGTCGGGCGAGCTGAACAGCGCCAGCGTGTTGCGCACGCCGCCGGTATCCCCCACGGTGATGTCTGCCGGGGCGATCGGATTGGCCAGCGCAAAATACTGACGCGATTTTTCGTCCCAACGGATCTCGAATTTTTTATCGACGCCCTGGAACGGCATCTGGTCGAACGCTGGAGCGACGGACAGCGTTTTACCATCCGCGCTGACCGTCGCGACGGCGGCGAGTTGAGGGTGATCGGTGCGCAGGATGTCGAGCACCTTGTTCGTTTCATGGTCGAGGACGGCGTTGCCTTCGAGAACGACGCCGAACTTTCCGCCGAGCCACGCGCCGTCGCGGGGAACTGGGGTGCTGATCGTCCACTGATCGGCGTCAAGCAGGTCGGCGTCGACGGGGATGCTCATCAAGTGCGGGTGGAACATCACACCCCACCCGCCGGGGCCTTGGGCGTCTTCAACGGCGCGCCAGAGCCGGCCGTCGTGTTCTATGACCGGCACCGGCGCCGTGTGCCATCGCCCGGGACGGATCAATCCCGTCTTCGCGTCCCTGGGCGTGGTCCAGGTCGTGCCGCCGTCCGTGGATTTGACCACCACTAGGGGGCCGTACTCGTGATGCACGCCGATCATGTAGACAGCATTTTTGTGCTCAAAGATGTTCGCCCAATAAAGGCCGCTGATTCGAGCGATGGGCTTCCAGGATGCGCCGCAATCGGTGGAGCGGAACACCGGCGTGACGGCGGCGGTCTGGTCGCTGCTGCCGGGACCGAACTCATCGCATTTCATCAGGTACGAGCCATCGTGTAAAACGGCGATGCCCGGTGATCCGACGAAGATGCGCGAAACCGGCGGAGAATAGAAGACGACTGCGCCGGGGGGCTTGGGCATGGGCGAGTTTGGCGCGGGGGGCGTCTGTGCAGCGGCCACACCGGTAATTACCCCTATCGATACCCCAATCAACCCCTTGGGAGTCAGCCCACTGAATATCAGTCCCTTGAGTGTCATTCGCATCGCCCGCCCGTTGAAGGATTCCATTGAATTCCAGAATTCCGCGCCAGCCCTTCCGGCTTGGCCTTCCTGTTCGGTTAGGGCGTTTGGCTGATTTTGGTTAGGAGTTCCTCGACCTCGTTCAGTTCATGCTGCACGTCCGCGGGCAGGCCGGGCATGCCGATCTGGCCGCGGCGAGCCTCAAGGTCATACCATTCCAGTGTCGACTGCTTGCTTTGACGGATGTGCTGAAGCATCAGCGTTGACGCCGTCTGACCATCCCCCTTGGCGATCGCATTGGCAATCGAGCAGTGCTGCTGGTAAGCGTCCAAAACCAAGTCGCGGTCATGCTGCTGACGTCGTAGCGCGAAGATACGCAGGATCGAACGCGAGGCGTGAACGGCGTTCATGATCTGGCGATTGCCCGCCGCCTGCACAATAGCAAGGTGAAATGCCATGTCTGCCGCCAGAAACTGGCGCAGTTCGGTTTCGCTGAGCGTCTGGTGATCGCCAGGAGCCCTTTCATTCAGCCATCGGCCGGTCGCCTCGCAGAGTTCGCGAATCCGGTTGACATCCGTCGGCGAGGCCCGCCGCGCCGCCTGCGCAGTGGCATAGCTTTCCAAGGCTTCGCGCAGCTCGTAATGCTCTTCCAAGTCCGCCCGTTCCAGGCGGCGTACCACCGTGCCGTAGCGCGGCACCTGATGCACCAGCCCCTCGCGGGCCAACAACCGCACTGCTTCGCCCACGGGCGTGCGACTGATGCCGAGCGACTTAGCGATGGCAAGTTCGGAGATGACATCCCCTACGCCGATCCGGCCGCTCATAATCTCGTTATGGAGGTGGCGATAGGCCTTAGCGCTAAGACTGTCACCGCTGCTCACATCGCGCTCCCAAGAAGAACGACCCCGCCTCTCGCCAGGTTCAAGCAAATCGGCCGGGGTTTCGAGAAAAATCATAGGTCGCTCCAGAGGGGATTGCAAAAGATCGACGATGGCAACGCGGATACGCCGAGTTTTCCAGCAACTGCCCGAATCGCCATGCCATCGATCGAGGTCTGTTACTTCGATAAAATCTGACCGTACCGGTTAAAGCCCATGCCAATCTGAGGCTCATATGGATTTTTCGGATCCTTGTAGAGAAACAAACCGAACTGAGCCCAATTCATGTCTTGCCATCGCCGCCATTCGGCATGGCCGTCGACGAAGACCATGCACTGGCCATTCATGTGCGGCTGGTTGGTGATTTGGACGCTGGGTGTGTAGTACCACATCCATTCGGCCCAACCAGAGAAGCCGGACGTGGCCGCGGGATTTCTCCCGCGCATCCAGGCGGGCCGACAAATCGAGCCGTTGGAGTATTGCTGATCGTCCTTATAGGCCACGATCTCCGACGAAGGGCGCGGCAAGCGTTTAACGCCCAGCCACGCCGTCACGCCATTGGCGACATAACTGATGTCCGGATGGTCGGACTGCCCCGGCGCGAGAGTTCCCGGCTGCGGGTTGAATGCGCTGGGGCAGGTGAACACCTTCGATGTGACGCTCTTGCCTAGGTAAGGCCAGACGTCGGCCACCCAGCTCTCCGGTGTCGTCAGCGGCTTCGTGTTGACCAGCCCGTCCAGCGGCCGGGGAATGGCATAAACGTCTTCCTGGTGCGGCCACGCCTGCCGGTGTTCGTTCATATACATGAGCGAGGCTTCGCCGAGTTGGCGAAGGTTCGAGAGACACTTGGCTCGCTTGGCGAGTTCCCGTGCCTTATGCAGCGCCGGCAGCAGGATGGAGATCAGCAGTGCGATGATGCCAATCACAACCAGCAGTTCCACAAGCGTAAACGCTGACCAATGCGCCCGATCACCGAGCCTTACACGCCGATTCATATGAGCCTCCATCTGTACCGCCGAACCCTGACATGAAAATCCCACCGTCCTGGGATTCCAGGAGGATTCTAATCTTTCGCGGGAATTGGGCAAGGAAATTCGACAGTCGGAATACCTTTTTCCGGTCTGAAATGCATGTGGCCGGCGAACCTACTCGCCGGCCACAGAGGGATTTTTTGCCACTTGGCTTACTGGGATACCCGGATCATGCGGGCGCCAAAGCAGCCGCCGACGGTGCTGTGTTCGCTGGAGTAAAACCTTATCCGCACCGTCCCACCGGCCTCTGTCAACTCGCGCGGCAGTGGATAGCTCACATCGAAGAACTCGCCCGGACGGTCGTTGGCCAACACTTGATGGGCCAAAGGTTTGCCGTTGACGCTGATCTCGAAGCTGCGTTTGACGGTTTCGCCGCCCCAGTAGGTACAGAGAAGATTGTTTTGAACTTTGGGATCGACTTTGAGCGTGAACTCGAACCAGCCGTTACCGTCGGCATCGCGCCATTTGCGTCCTTCCATGCCTTCGCCAACGCGGGTGTTCTCACCGGTGACGTTATGGTCGCGCTCCGGCTGCATTTCGCCAATGGCCAAGAAATCGATGGTTTGTTTTTCCAACGCGCGTTGTCGGGCCTGCTCGGCCTCGTACTTCGACTGCACCTGTTTCCATTCGGCCTTGGTAAACCGGTCGAAATAAACGGCGTAGTGATCCTTCCAAGCGTCGTAAAACGGGGCGAGCTCGAAATCCTGCGGCCTACCGACACCGGTTGACTTGAATTCCAGCTGCTCGCCGGCGGGTTGGATGGACTGCAATAGCTCACTCGAATCATCCACCAGCACCGTCTTGCGATCCTGAGGCACGGCGATCTTTTCCGCCAGCAGCACGGGGCCATCGAAGATAGCGATCTCGTTGGCTTTATCCGGCTGGCTTTCGGTGCGTAGACGATACGGGGCGTTGATCCGCACGCGGTCGCCGGTTTTCCATTGGCGGTCGATATCCACGTAAGAAGACGGCTGCGCAGAAATTTTCACAGGCTCGCCATTGACGCTGACAGCGAAATCGGTGGCCCAGAACGGACGACGCAGCTTCAGGGTGAAAGACGTCGGCCGCTTGGCATTGATCGTGAGTGTCTCCTCGCCCGGCCGCGGGAACGGCGAATCCATCCGCACCGTTACACCCTTGTCGGACCAATCCAACTCCGACGCGATGAAGAGGTTCACCCACAGGTCTTTATCGTTGTGGAAATAAATGCTGTCGCCGTATTTAACGTGGTTTTCCATCCCTGTGCCGACGCAGCAGGTGAAGCTGTTCGTAAGCGACTGCCACTGCCGCTTGGCGCCGGAGCGGAGCGGCACGTAATAGGTCACTTCGCCTGTGCTGGGATTTTGCGAGCCGAGAATGTGGTTTACCAATGCCCGTTCATAAAAATCGAAATACCGTGCATCACCTGTCCAACTGAACAGATGACGGGTGAGCTTCAGCATGTTGTAGGTATTGCAGGTTTCGGTGGTGTTGTCGCTGAGAAATGTCGAGAGAACGTCGGGCGGGCCGAAGTGCTCGCCGTCGCTGTTGCCGCCCGTGACGTAGCTGTGATGGTAGACGACGGCGTTCCAGAAGGTTTCGGCGACTTGGCGAAAGGTCTCATCGCCGCTGAGTTCGTATTCGCGCGCCGCGCCGACGATTTTGGGAATCTGCGTGTTGGCGTGCAATCCACTAAGTCGATCCTCTCCCGCGGCGAGCGGATCGATGACGGCATGATGGTTGAAGCGCTCCGACAGCTTTAAATATTTCGCGTCCCCGGTGATCGCAGCGACGTCGGCCAACACTTCGGTCATTCCCCCCTGCTCGCAGAGCAACATCTTCTGCATCTGCGCATCGGACAGGCCTTGGACTTCACGATCGACCCAGTCGGCAAGCTTCACCAGCACCTCTTTGGCTTGGGAGTCGCCACAATAAAGCCAACTGTCGCGCAGCCCGGCCATCACTTTGTGCGTGGTGTACCAAGGCACCCACCCGCCGTTGAGGTCAAAGCCTTTGGAGCGGATCTCACCCTTGGCGACCTCGGCGAAGATGCGCTTGCCATCAGGGATCGCCGAGACGTAACCGTCGCCGTTGGCGTTCTGGCATTCGGCCAATTCGCCGATCATGTAATGCACCCGATCGCGGAAGCGATTGTCGCCAGTAGATTGAAACGCCAGTGAGCAGCCAGACAAATAATGTCCCGCGACACAGCCGCACACTCCTCCACTCTCCCAGCCCGGATATTTCTCCGCCTTGGGCTTCAATCCGGCCTCGGTGCGGAAGCCTGAAAGCAGGCGATCGGCGTTGAGCGACAGCAGATACGCTTCGGCGCGCCGCGCGTTTTCCTCAAAACGGCTGGGTAGCAACCGCACATCCGCCAAGTCGAACGGACGGGCCACGAGCTGCACTTTGTCCGCCGCGGCTACGAAGGTCGTCGTCATCATGACGGTGCCCAATGTTTTCAGAATCCATGTCGGTTTCATACGCATTATCCTCATCTTTTTTGCAGCTTTGGCACGCTACGCCAACTCAATCGGGATCGGTCTTAAACGGCGACGCCGGCAGGCCAGCGGTGTTGTAAAGATTCACGTCCGGCACCTTCGCCCAGCCGTATCGGACGGCCACCGGCGTGTTCACGCCGTCCGCACGCACAACCACGGTATCGCCGATAACCTCCGCCTTGGCGGCGACGAACTTTTTATCCTCGCCTGCGATCACAAAGCCGCGCAACGTCTTCCCCTTCACGACCATCCCGTCGCCGACGTGGGTAAAACGCAAAATCGCGCGATCGCCATCGAATTGGACGGACTTATACAAGGGGCCGGAATATTCCAGCGTTTCGCCATACGCCAGCGCCCGGGCCGCCAGCGCCAAGCGCGAGCCCGGCGGCTGCTTGTTCCGCGGATGAATATCCATCGGATCACCGGCGTCGGTGATGACGGCCATCGCGGTATTCCTGGTTTTGGAAAGCGTGATTCGCTGCGCTTCGCGGATCTGCGGCCGTATTCCCTTGAACGGCGCGATCTGCACGAACAGAAACGGGAGATTCGGCTGCTTCCAGTTGCGGCGCCAGTCTTCGATCAGTGTTGGAAAGAGCGATTCATATTGCTTGGCGCGATCCTGATTCGATTCGCCCTGATACCAGATGATCCCCTTGATCGGAAACGGTCGCAGCGGCGCGATCATTCCGTTGTAGAGCACCGTCGGAACATTCGGCCGACTGCCCATGGCGATCGGCAATGGCGATGAATGGTTGATCGATGCCCCCACTTTGAACAACCATGTGCCGCTCATCGACACGCTGGATGGAGATTCCCCTTCGGTTTCGATGCCAAACGCATCGGGCGACCCTTCAAATCCGCCCGGCCCGTCCGTATTCATCAGTCTGATAGCGATCGTGTTCTTCCCGGCCTTCAGCAGCCCCGTGGGGACGCGATAGTTGCGATCGAGATTCCATCCCATGGTCGAGCCCACCTGCTGGCCATTGACCCAGACCGTATCGGTCTCGTCCAACCGGCCCATGTGCAGGATGGACGGACGCTCCGCAAAGGCGGGCGGCAATTCGATTTCTTTTCGATACCAGACACTGCCCTCATAGTGCGCGAGGGAGCCTTTCCACATGGCCGGCACCGGGGTGGGATGCCAATCCGAAACGTCGAGCGACGCAGCGCTCCAGGACTGATCCGGCTTCGAACCGGGGTCATTCGCGCCATACCAGGCGGCCATCTGCTTGCCGATCGGTGGGGCGCTCTTTTCCCGCTCTGCTTTCCTTTCCACCTCGGCGACGGCTTCCTGAAAATCAGGGAGCGTTTTCAGCCCGGTCGCGCTGGTCCACGCCTCGGCGACCGTGCCACCCCAGGCAGAAACAATAATTCCGATCGGTACGCCCAGATCGGCATGCAGATCGCGCGCGAAAAAGTAAGCAACGCCGCTGAAACCCAGCACTGATTCCGGCGAGCAAACCGACCATTGGCCGCCGACCTGCGTCACGGGCGCATAATCGGTATCTCGCGCGACAGCGTATTCGCGAATCATGGGATACTGCGCCGCCTGAGCCGGAAGACCGTCTCCGGCCCAGGGCTCGCGGCCGGAGAGCCGCCATTCCATGTTGGATTGGCCGGAGCATAGCCAGACTTCGCCCACCAGCAGATCGCGGACCGTGACGGAGTTGCTCCCGCGAATCGTCATCGTGAAAGGCCCGCCGGCAGCCATGGGAGGAAGCTTCACGCTCCAGCCGCCGTCGCCGGACGTCGTCGCTTTGGCGATCTGGCCGTTCATTTCGACGGTGACCTGCTCACCCGGCGATGCCGTGCCCCAGATCGGGAGTTCGACGCCGCGCTGTAGCACCGCGTGATCCTTGAACAGCCCGTTCGGCGTGACCGTAGCCCACGCCGACGATGTGCACAGGAGCAATGTTGCCAGCCAAGATCGATGCCGAAAAGTCCTCATCTGCTTACTCCCATACAACCGCCACTACAGATCGCACCGGAATCTCCGCCGGCCGAGACGCGCAGCCCGGTGGGGACAGATGCCAGCAGCTTTGCGGGATCCCTCCGTGAGCGAAATTCGGCCTCCCTTGCGATCGCCCATCGGCGACCAGCAGCGACGGCTTGATCGTTCGCTCCGGCCAATTGACGTATCTAAGAAAGGGTACTGCCCAGCAAAATCCGCATCTGGGATTCTAGTAGAGTCCCAAAATCGCACAAGATCGATTTCGGGAAAATTCTGCCACCCACTTCTTTCCTTTTAAACGCTATGAAACCCGCGTTGTTTAAAGGAGCGATCTTTGAATCCCTAAAGAATTCAGTTTGTGGTATGACGCGGTGAGGAAACAGATGCGGAATTCGATGCAGAGGTATGGCGGTTTTATCGTCATCGTTATGGCCCTCGTCGGGGCGCCCCGACCGTCCTCAGGGGCAGTGACGGCGTCCGCCAGTGGGTCGGATCTTATTGAAATTCGGCTGACGAATGCGTTACAAACCCCCTATACGGTCGCGCGTCGCATCGGTTTCGGCGACTGGGAATCTCTGGGAACCGGTACGTGGGATCAGCCTTTCGTCGACGGCCGAGCCGAACCAGGGATGCCCCATGTCTACCAATTCACCCCTCAGTTTCAATTATCGACTGGCCCTGTCCGCGCCGGGGCAATCCGAACGCTCACGCTCTCGCTCCCCGGCCCGGGAAAACTAACGCTCTCCGTCGACCAGGCCGGCAGCGATAACTTCGGGGATCACTCGATCTGGATCGATCCTCAGGTCATTCATGCGGACCGTCGAGTTACCCCTCTTACCAGTTCCAACGCGATCCGAGCGGAGGTCGCCTGGCCGGACGATGGCCGGAACTCGCACACCGTCGGGGGCAAGAACGTGAGCCGATTCCTCTGGGCGCACGCTCGCTCGGAACATGTCTTTACCATCAACGACAAGGGCCTGAGCGAATTTCGCACGAGCGTCGCCATCGCCGACGGCGGAGACGGATCGGTCAATTTCCGCGTGACGTTCGAGCCCGACCATCCCGTCACCCCGTTGTCCGTCGCCTGCACCCCGCCGGCGTTGGTGAACACTGAAAAAGGCGTTACCTATTACGTCGATCCGACCTCCGGCAATGATGCCGCGGACGGGAGATCCGCCAGCTCGGCATTTCGATCTCTGGCGCGATTGAGCCAGTTGCGGTTGGCTCCCGGTTGCCACGTTCTCTTGCGTTCCGGCGCGACCTACCCAACGCGTTTATCGCTTCACGGTGCTGGCACCGCAGATCAGCCCATCACCATCGCGACATTCGGCAACGACGGTCCCGCGATTCTCGCACCTTCGCCAGAGATCGATGAGGCGATTATGCTCAATGGCGCTCGGTACGTGGCGGTCCGAGGTATCGCGATCGCCCCACGGGATTGGGCCGGCTCTCGGTCGGTCGCGCGGGTCCGACTGACTGATCCTTCGGCGTTTGAGTCGGTCGATCTTTCCGGCATCGATGTCCGACGTCGAAACGGCGACGAAGCATGCAATCTACTGGCTTTGGAACCCACCACGACACGCTGGGATCTATCGCATCACGCGGAAGTGGATCTCAGACTCAAACGCAGCGGCACTTCGCCGGCCACGGTGGAATACCGTCTAGAAAGCGCCGGTGCCGGCGCCGTGCGGAATTGTGTAAGTGATATCGCCGACCTGACGACGGCGGATTCGACAACATTGCGCTTGCCGATCGTCGTTCGCCCGCGTGACCCGGGCGACCTCTATTTTTGCCCGTATTTTATGTACGTTCGCAGCATGGATGTCCGCGACGGCACGGTTGATCCGACCGACATCCGACGAATTCAGCTCCGCATCGATCAAGGCAATGCCACGCTTGAGCGCGTGGCACTCGGCGGACAGGGATGTACGCTGCCCAAGCCGTTCTTCCCCTTCATCGACGCCTTCGGCCAATACATCCATGGGCACTGGCATGGGAAGGTCTACTCCGACCAGGACCTGCATCAAGCGCGCGCCGACGAAGCCAAAGATCTGGCCGAACATCCTGGGCCCACAGGCTGGGACGAATACGGTGGCGATGCCGCTTCTCCGGTGCTCAAAGCCACCGGGCATTTTCGCACCGAAAAAGTCGGCAACAAGTGGTGGCTGGTCGATCCCGCCGGCCACCTGTTTTTCAGCTACGGCCCCACGGGCGTGGGATTCGGCGGCGACGTGACGCCAGTAAGCGAACGCGAATTCTGGTTCGCCGCGCTTCCGCCAAAAACCGGCGACACCGGACGCTTCTGGCATCAGGACAACGGCGCCCGCTACATGTACTACACGAACAAACCTTGGACGGGTGTCGATCTGGTCGATTATACGCTGACCCGCAAGTACGGCGACCATTACGACTCCACCATAGTCCACCTTGCAAACGATCGGCTGCGAAGCTGGGGCTTCAACACGATCGGCAACTGGTCGGATAGCCGCGTCTACCTCGCGCATCGAACGCCTTACACGGTCGCGATTCACGCCCACAGTCTGAACTTCGGCCATCATCACGATGTGTTTGACCCGGCATTCCGCGCACAACTTCGTGCCCGTCTCCACGAGGAACGCGGCATCACGAGTGATGACCCGTGGAACATCGGCTATTTCGTCGATAACGAATTGCAATGGGGCTCGGCCCGTGATGGACTGGAACTCGCGCAACGTGCAATTACATCCAGCCCTGATCAGTGGGCGAAGCGGGAATTCTGTCGCGATCTTCAGGCCAAGTACGGAATTGACATGGACGCGCTCAACAAAGCATGGCATGCAACGTATGCTTCGTGGGACGATTGGCTGAAGCGAACCGATCCACCCGATGTGCATGTGCCGGCAGTGAACGACGACATGACGGCTTTTGCGAAGAAATTCGCAAAAACCTACTTCACGATCTGCCGCGATGAAGTGAAGCGCGTCGCTCCGAACACGCTGTATCTAGGTTGCCGCTTTCATGGCCACATCGATGGCGGCCTGATGAAAATTGCGGCCGACTACTGCGACGTCATCTCGTACAACATCTACGACGCCACGCCCACGGGACGGCTGAACCAATATGTCGGCATCGTCGATAAGCCATTCATGGTAGGAGAATGGGGCTTCGGCTCGGATTACCGACAAACACCCTTCGGGCGCACGGCCGATGCGTGGGACCCGGACGAGCACGCGATGTGGCTGCAGACCTATATGACGGCCGCCCTGCGACATCCACTCCTGGTCGGCGCTCATTTTTTTCAATATCGGGACCAACCCATCTCCGGCCGGCCGGATGGCGAGGCCGTATTGCGCGGCTTCATCAACGCGACCGATACCCCGCACGACGAGCTTATTCGAGCGAATCGCAATTTGGCCGATCGCCTTTACTCGCTTCGCAAGCAACGTTGAAACAGCAATCTCTGCCAGGAGCAAACTCATGCGTTGCACTCATCGAATTATCCAAAATTAGCGCAAACCTACTTCACCTGTAGCGTTTATCCGCAGTGCTTGAATGAGCCGGTTGCGTCGCGGGTCGTGACGAGCTCGAGCAGGCGTTGCGTGTCGGACCCAACGCAGTCGTCGTCCGGTGACCGTCCGAGCGGAGCAGTAGCTTGAGCTTGCTGAAGGCCATCTCGATCGGGTTCGGATCGGTGAGTACGGCGGCAGATACAGGAGTCTCGCCCCGGCCGCCTCGATCCGCTGGCCCACGCGTGGGCCTTTGTGACTGGAGAGGTTGTTCCGCACCACCACGTCGCCGGGCAGGAGCGTGGGGACCGGGACCTGCTCGACGCAGGCCTCGAACGCGTCCCGGTCGATTGCCCCGTCGAGCACGGGACACCAGCGTGGGGGTGTGCCAGTGCGCATGCGCCACTTTGACGATCAAACGCTCGCCCACCGGCGCGCGGCCAAGCAGCCGCGTCATGTTGGTCTTGGCCCAGGTTTCGTCGATGAAGAGCAGCTTCGCAGGATCAAGCCCGGCCTGGCTTACACGCCAAGCGACGCGGGCTTCGGCGACGTCGGTCCGATCCTGCTCGGCGGCGTGGATCGCCTTTTTTTGTAAGTCAGCTTCAGCTGATGCAACGCTAGGCCGACCGCCCACAGCGTCACGG
>JBQCCH010000077.1:0-2261 GCA_051962375.1 Tepidisphaeraceae bacterium | reverse complement strand
TGGAAGCGAAACCGGTGTTGAACGTGCTGTCGGTGCTCTCTCGCACCAGGATCAGCGAGACGTAACCGTCGGTGCCTACGCCGCTGCTTTTGACGAAATCCAGGAGGGCATCGCTGCTGAAAGCGCCCTTTCCGGCGTTGGTCCCAGTGATATTGGCGGTGAATGAACCCAGCAAGGTCGTGGTCGATGCATTGATGCCGTAGGGATTGCTCGTCGACGTTGTGGTTGACCCCTTTGCCGTCGGATAAACGAGGGTTGTCTCGTCGAAACCATTTGCCGTCGTGTTTGAGCCCACGCCATACACATCGACGACAAATGGAGTGGTCGTCTGATTGTCAGTCGTTACCGACAGATTGAGCGTCGCCGTGTTATAGCTGGACAGATCGCTGCTCCCTACATTGAACTCCAGGTAGACATGCCGAACCGCGCTTCCGCTCTTGATAAGGAGCGTATTGTAAACAGTCGAACCGGCCGCCGTGCTGCCGTTGGGGGTGCTGCTTGTGGTCTGATTGTTTTGCACAAATGTGTCGCCCGCGTCCGAAAGAACCAGCGCGGCATTCGCCTGCCCGGCCATCGCGAGAGAGACAGCGGCCGCTAGAACTGACATTGAATGAGTGAATTGCATAGTCCAAGCCTCCTGAGAAACGATGAAATGAAGTGGTCGGGTGTTGTGTCCGGCTTATTTGTTGCCTTGCAGAAGCACGTCCGGAACTGCGCTGTAATCGCTATTCTGAAACCAATCGCGACGGTCGACATGACCATCCGCGAAGGCGAAATTAGAGATGCCCCGTTTGGCCAGCACCGTGCCTTGGACGCCGCTGGTGAAGTAGGTCGTCGTGGGTTTGACAAAGTGAATCAGCCGCATGTCGCCCCAGAAGTCTTTCACCGGGATAACGAGGACGCCTCCCGCCGTGGGCGGGCGAACCGTCAGGGAGTATGGATAGTCGTCGCGTCCCTGGGGCTTCTTGTCGTTGACATTCATCCAGCCGTAGGCGGTGTCGTCTTCGGAAAAGAGCATGACCTCGGAGCTGCGGCGTACGGTTCCCAGCTTCATGGGGTTGGCGTGATATTGCGTGGGATTGATGGTGTCCTTGATGCCGGGATATCCCGTGATGTAGCCGTTGATGCGATAGGTGCGGTAGCCGAAATTGCCGTTGAGGCGCGTCGCACCGCCATCATTGGGATTGCGCAGCGGCCCGCGTCCGAGCGCGGTGGGGCAGGCATATACCGCATAGCTCTTGGTGTACGGATACAGCAACGCCGGCCACGCGGGGGTGGCGCCATACGGCACTGTTTGGTAGGTGGCGTATGGCGGGTAGCTGCCCCGGTTATCCTGGGCATACATCAGCACGGCCATGGCAAGTTGGCGCTCGTTGGAGCCGCAACTGATCATGGCGGCCTGCGCTCGGGCCTTGCTCAAGGCGGGCAGGAGAATCGCTATGAGTAGTGCAATGATCCCGATCACCACTAACAATTCGACCAGTGTAAAGGCCTTTGTGCGGCCACCCTCTGCATAGTTCTTAGACATGATGGTTCTCCTCTTAAAACTCAACCCCGCCCGGCCGCCAGCCTGGACGAAGCATCACGATTCAGCCGCGACTCCGCGGGCCGCTGGTCATGCCACTGACCCATTCTCCTCGCACCAGGATGTGCTGGGGCAATTGTCCGACGCCTTGCACGCGTGCACCAATGCGGTGCATTGCCGTCCGTCCGAGTTCAACAAACGGGACGCGAACCGTCGTCAATTGCGGCACGTCCCATACTTCAACCAATCCGTCGTACCCGCAAATCGACAGTTCATTCGGCACGTCGATGCCTAGCTTGATCAGTTGTTGAAGAACCCGGTAGGCCGTCCCGTCACTATCGCATTGCCAGGCCGTCACCCCCTGAGCGGCCCAGTGAGCGATGTGACGGGCGGCACAAGCGGCCCCGTCTCCGCTTTCGCTATTGACCGCACAGTCGTAGCGCCAGTCCCAATTCCACGCAAGATTTGCCTGATGAACGGCGCCAACGAATGCGCCGAAACGTGCTTGCGTAACGGCGGTGCTTGGCAGGCGACCGATGAAGCCGATTTGTTGATGCCCTAAGTCCGAAAGGTGTTTGACCATTTGGACCATCGCGCCGGTGTGGTCTGAACTCACCGTATCCGCCAGGGATGTGCTGACGTGATGGGCGATTGTCACGCACGGCCATCGCTCCGAAAGCGATTTAACGACTTCGGGAGCGAACTGGTGCAGCAGCACGACACCGTCAACGGCACG
>JBQCCH010000076.1:0-6599 GCA_051962375.1 Tepidisphaeraceae bacterium | reverse complement strand
AGAAAAACCTCCGCATCCTGGCATCGTTCGATCGAGTTTCACATGAGCACCCGCCGGCAAGCCCAGACTTTCACTTGAAAGTGCTGCGCCGCCGCCTGGCTTACATCGAATCGAGGATTCGCGATCGATCTGGTGCCGATGCTCACTACCTGCGATCGGAGCGTGCCGCGCTCAAATGGGCGATCGGCGAACTGCAGGACCGGGCCCCGGCATCATGTGACCGATCACAAGATAAACCCTCCCCAGGACAAAAACCCGATGAAGGTGATTCACGCAAGCCGGCCCCGTCTGCCGGATAGCCAGCTCTCCCGCCAGGCTGCGAACTACCGCCGGCGACGTCGAGCGCTTGAGGCTGCGGCCGCCAATCCCCTTGATGCGGCCAACGCCGCCCTGCTCGCCGCGCACAAGCAATTCCAGCGCGACCGCTACCAGCGCCGCAAAGCCCGCGGCGACGCCAACGCATGAGCCGCCCGCCATCATGTGATCGGTCACAAGATGGGCCGCAACCCGGTAAATACCGGCCATCGACAGGCGAACTACCGAAATTGCCCGTAAAAATGGGCATTAGGTGAAATAGGTTGCAACGGTGGCTTTTGGCGAATATCCTTCGGAAAAATCAGGCCGATTGACCACTCTGGTTCATGCGGCGGGTTTCTCTGAAAATGCTGGTGTCGCCGGTTCGATCCCGGCCCTACCCATTTCCCCTCTCTTTTTTAACGGGCTGGTTTTGCGCGTGCGAATGCGTGCGATGCGTTGATTTTCGCGTGGGTGCCGCGCATCGGGGAGACGACCCGGTCCGAACGTGCCGAAGCGGGAAGCCGCCGATCGCCTGATGAAGGCATCGCCTGAGCGAGTCGTCAGTGACTTTCAAAGGGGGAGCGTCAAACGGACGCTATCGAGCGCGGGGCGCAGGCGCGTGAGCAAAACGGGGCGGCGTCAGAACCGCTGCATTATTTCGCGCCCCGCCGCAGCAGGACGGCCGGCACGGTCATGAAGATGAGCTTGAGGTCTTGGATTACCTGGTAGCGGCGGATGTAATTCAGGTCCATCCGCATCCATTCTTCGAACGAGACGCGCGAGCGTCCTTTGACTTGCCAGATGCAGGTCAGGCCCGGAGTGACATCGAGGCGGCCGCGGTGCCATTGGTCGCACTGGGCTTGCTCATCGAGCGGAAGCGGACGGGGGCCGACGAGCGACATGTCGCCCTTCAGCACGTTGAGCAGTTGCGGCAGTTCGTCCAAGCTGGTCTTGCGCAGGAAGCGGCCGACGAGCGTGACGCGGGGGTCGTGCGTCATTTTGAATGCGGGGCCATCCTGTTCGCTCTGTTCGCGAAGGCCGGACTTCATTTTGTCGGCGCCGACGCACATCGTGCGAAACTTGTAAATCTGAAACGGCCGACCGCCCAGGCCGCTGCGCCATTGGCGAAAAATGATCGGACCGGGATCGGTGAACTTGATGAGTGCCGAAATCACCACCAGCAAGGGAGACGCCAGGAACAACGCGCCGCCGGCGATGCTGACGTCGATGGCGCGTTTCGCGAACGTGGGCCGGCGAACCAGGAGGGCTTCCAGCGGCAAAGCGCTGAGATTGCTGCGGGTCCGCGGGGCGTCCCCGTTCATGCGCAGGGGCGAACCTTCGCGTCCGTTGCCGGCCGAAGTGGGTCGGCGATCTTCGTAGTCGTCATCGCCGTCGGTCGGATACGTGTAGATGACCGGTTCGACATGCATGCCCCGCGAGCCGGCCAAATCGCGCACCCGGTTGATCAGCTTCCAGGCGCCTTGCGGTGCGGTGTCGGGGAGAATGGCGCACACCGTGTGATGATCGTAAAGCCCCACTTCATCGGTCGTGCGCACTTCGTTGAAGACGATTCGGCTGAGGCGGAGCGTCGCCCAGCGGCTGCGGCTGGGGAGCAATCGGAACATCACCAGCGAGAAAACGCCCTTTTGACGATCGGCTCGAGCCCGTTCGCGACGGATGATGGCGTGAAGATGCTTGGGGAAATAAATCTCGTGCAGGCTGCGGTGAACCGGCAAACCGCTCGGCACCAACGTCACGGGAGACGGCACGGCCGATTCGGGTTTCAATTGCTGCGACATACTTTCACTCCGTTACCGGACAGCACGGCCAGCCGATGCCGACACGTTATTCACGTATCGGCGCAATTCGGCACCGGCTTGGGCGAGTATCGATTTCGCCCGTGCCGGCATGCGTTCAGTGGAAGTGCCTCATCCCCTTTTTCAGTCACGAAAATGACGTGGCACATTCAAAAACTTACACATTCTTGGACTCAGTCTTGTTCAACCTTAACCGAGAGCGGCTGAGCGTTGGAGTCAAGATACTCAATAAAATTTTCGCCGGCTCACAATTGTTTGCCAACCCGGCGAGTTGAAGGTCCGAAAATGTGAGATGGGGCAAACTGGAGCGTTAGTGACGCGCCCGCAGTCGTGCGATGAGCTCTTTCGATCGCTCGGCAGTCAGCGTGTCCGTCCGCCGATCCACGCCGGCCGGATATGCCTTAGTGGTTTTCGCTGAGTCATTTAGGACAATCCCCATAAGCTGGGCGCCGACGCTCAACAGGGCATCCCGGGCGTTGGTGGCGGCAAAGCGGTTGGTGCGTTCTTCGCGGGCGACCAAAATTGTCGCATCGCAGCCGGCGGCGATCACGCGGGCATCGTTGCTGCCGGTCACGCTGGAGGTATCGAAAATCACGTGGTCATACCGCAGGCCCAGGTCGCGGAGCAATTCCGTGAACCGTTCGCTGTTCAATTGCTCGGAGACGTCGGTGGTCTTCGGCCCGGTCGTGAGGATGTCCAAGTGCTCGATCGGGGTGCGGCGGAGAGAGGATTCCAGGTCTTCACCATCCAGCACGCCCGTCAGGCCGATCGCGTTGTCGACTTCGAAGATGTTGTGCAAGGCCGGTTCGCGGAAATTGGCGTCCACGAGTGCGACCGACTTGCCCGATTGTGCAAGCGAGATCGCCAGATTCGTCGCCAAGGTCGTCTTGCCGTCTTTGGCGGCCGGCGAGGTGACGGTGATGGTCTGGCAGTGGGCTGCGCCGAAGAGCAGGCTCGTGCGGATGGATCGGAACGCCTCTGCCGCCTCCGAGCTGGCGTCTTCGTGGGTGATCATCGCCACGTCGCGCCCTTCGCTGCCGGGCAGATGGGGCAACGTGCCAAGCACCGGGACGCCCACCGTGTCGGCGATGCGATGGATCGCACCGAGCGACGGGCTGATCCACTCCCGGGCGACCGCCGTCAGCATGCCCAGCGCCAGGCCGATCATCGACGCTAGGCCCAGCGTCTTCCAGGTGTTCGGCACGGCGGACAGGGGATCAACCGAGGCGTCGTCGATCTCTTTCGCGTCGATGCCGACCGATTCGTTGATCGTGAGCTGTTGCAGCTTTTTGTCCAGGGCGGCCAGTTGTCCGTCGAGGATCCGGATGTGGTCTTGCACCGAGCCGAGCTCGGCGGCCTTGGCGTTGACGTTTCGGACGAGCTGGTCTTGCTCGAGGAAGAGCTGGCGTGCGGTTTTTTCCTTGGCGTCGGCGGCTTCGCTCATCGCCTTGAGGGTGGCAGCCTGCGAAAGCTGCAGGTCCTTGATCTGCGCTTTGATCGCCCGGACGGCCGGGTGCGTCACCACGAATTGCCGCCGCGCTTCCATAAGCTGCTGATTCAGGGCGGCCAGGTTCGATTGCAGCAGCGGCAGGCTCTGCGGGCTGACGGCGGTCGCGTTTGCCAGGGCGTTGGTGTCGACATGGTCGGGCGACATGCCGATCGCCTTGAGCGATTCTTCGTACTGCGATTGCAGCGTCATCGCGCGGCTGTGGGCGTCGTTCAGGTCATCCGACAGTTGCCGATTCTTTTGAATCGCGGCGTTTTGCGTTTCATCCGTGCCGATGCCCGCGGCACGCATCTCGGCGGCCAAGGACAGCTCGTACTTCTTTTCGTCCTGCCGCTGCTTGTCCAGTCGATTGCGGTCGTCGGCAATCTGCGAGTAGGTGTTCAGCGCGGAGTTGCGCTTCTGGTCGGCGATGTACGCGGTGTACGCTTCGGCGACGGCCGACACGATTCGGGTGGCTTCGTCGGGCTTCGTGCTGCTGAGCTGGATGTCGATGATGCTGCTCTGGGGCTGCGGATTGACGACCAGATGGTCTTTCAGCGTATTGATCGGATTGTCGCTGCCGTTGAAGAAGCTCAGTTGATCCAGGCCGGGCGCGCCCATGGCGGTCGACAAGACGGTCGCCGAGCGGATCAGTTCGGCCTGGGTGTTTAAAAAGGTGGGCAGGTCGGCGGCGTTTTTGTCGGCGTTGGCGGGGAGATTGCGGTTGACCAGCACGCGGGAGACGACGGTCATCCGTTTCGGAATCGCCTTGAGCGCAACGGCGGCGGCCATCAGGCAAAGCAGGAAGACCACCACGACGATCTGCTTGCGACGCCACAGAATCTCCGCGATCGATTCCGCACGCGCTGATTTTTCTCCCGATCCGAGGGGCGATGGATTGGCCGATTCCAAATTCACCGTTAGGTCTCCAACTGCCTGTCGCCGGTGCGGCGATCGCTCCAAAAGCGCCGCCGCTCCCGCGATTTTTTCGTCAATACGTACCTCGCCCCACTTCGGTGAGACGTTGTATCAGATTTATCGGTCGTTCGGCCCTGAAAAAACCGGTAATTTGTATCGAGTCGGCGATCCGGGTATCTAACAAGCCGTTGGAGAAGATGAGATATGGCCTTACTCACCGTCGAAGTTTGGGATGCAACCGGGAACAAAAAACGCACCGTCGAGATGCCCGATGACGCGCCGGTGCAGCGGATCCTGGCCGTCCTGATTGAGAAAATGAACTTTCCCCAGCACGGCCCGGACGGACAATTGCTGAGCTACAAGTGCCAGCACCGCGCCACGGGCAAACAGTTGCTCGACAATCAAACGCTTGGCGAAGTGGGAGTTAAAGACGGCGATGTGCTTCGCCTGCTCCCGGAGATCACCGCCGGCGCTGCCCGCGGTTCGACGCCTGCCGTGTGAGTCATGACCGACAAACTTTCCATTTCCGCCGACGACCTGAACCCGGGTGACGATCGTTTCGATCGATTCAAGCTCATCGGTTGGTGGGACCAGCAGCGCCTTCGCTCGGCCCGGGTGCTGGTGATCGGCGCCGGCGCGCTCGGCAACGAGATCATCAAGAATCTTGCGTTGCTGGGCGTGGGCAACGTGGTGATCGCCGACAAAGACACGATCGAAAACAGCAACCTGTCCCGTTCCGTTCTGTATCGGGAAGCGGACGCGGGCCAATCAAAGGCCGTCGTGGCGGCGGCGGCGGCGCGGGACATTTACCCGGCCATCAACGCCACAGCACTTCACGGCGACGTCATCCATGACCTTGGCGCGGGCGTCTACCGCTGGGCGGATGTGGTCATCGGCGGCTTGGACAACCGCGAAGCCCGCCTGTCGATCAATCGCCACTGCTGGCGCGTCGGCCGGCCCTGGGTGGATGGGGCCATTGAGGTCATTCAAGGTGTCGCTCGCGTTTTCACCCCCGATGCCGCTCAGCAGAATCCCTGCTACGAATGCACCATGAGCGAGCGCGACTGGAAGCTGCTCGCCCACCGCCGCTCGTGCAATCTGTTGACCCGCAGCGAAATGGAAGGCGGCCGCACCCCTACCACACCGACCATTGCCAGCATCATCGCCGGCGTGCAGGTTCAGGAAACCGTCAAACTGCTACATGACCTTCCCACCCTGGCCGGCCGCGGATTCGTATTCGCGGGCGATTCGGCCGACAGCTACACGGTCGATTACCAGCGAAAGCCGGACTGCCTGTCGCACGACACGCTGGGCGAAGTCATTGAAATCGACGCCACTTCCGATGAGATCACCCTGCGTGCGCTCCTGGACCTGGCCCGGGAGCGGTTGGGCGAGGGAGCCGTGCTTGATCTGGGGCGCGACGTCGCCCATGCCTTGATCTGCCGGCAATGCGGGGACACGCAGCCGGTGTTTCGCTCGCTTTCCTCCCTCCGCACGACCGACGCCCCGTGCCCCAAGTGCCAGAACCCCGCCCGCGAGATCACGACCTTCAGCACTATCCGCGGCGACGAAGCCTTTTTAGATCGAAAACTTGCGTCGATCGGCGTGCCGAAGTTTGATATCCTGACGGCTCGCACCCGCGATGCCGCGACCGGACTGGAACTCACCGGCGACGCACACGCGGTGCTGGGCACGTGTCTGGATGAAGGGCTCGAATGGACGTGACCGCCGACACCGCCGCCAGTGCACCCGATTCGAGAATTGCCCCGATCGACCGGGCGCTGTTGGACATCGCCTGCGTCGATGCGGAATCGGGGTCGCTGCGCTTGCTCGAGCGGCTGACCGGCGCGCGCGAGCCGGGGTTCGCCGTCGTCATTCAACGCTCCACGCTCGAAGCCATCCATGCGCATGGCCGCCAGGATACCTCGGTCGAAATTGGCGGCGTGTTGGTCGGCGCGCTCTATCACGACCGCATCAGCCCGTATCTGTTGATCAGCGCTCAGGTGCCCGGCGCCAAGGCCGCCAGCAAGCAAACGCAGGTGACCTTCACCGCCGAAACCTGGAACGACATCCAGTCGGTG
>JBQCCH010000075.1:0-3844 GCA_051962375.1 Tepidisphaeraceae bacterium | reverse complement strand
TGCAGCAAGGGTGCAAAATCGCCGCGGGCGATGCGGTCTTCCAGGTCGGGAATCGCCTCGCCGGCGGCTTCGTAGAATTGGGCAGCGTAAAGATTGCCCAGGGCGTAAGTCGGGAAGTAGCCGAACAGCCCGCAGCTCCAGTGCACATCCTGCAAGCATCCTTGGGCCACGTCAGGAACCACCAAACCGAAATACGATTTGAACTTTTCATCCCAGACTGCCGGCAAATCACTTGCTGACAGATCTCCGGCGATCATCGCCTGCTCAAGTTCGAAGCGCAGCATGATGTGCAGGTTGTACGTGGTTTCGTCCGATTCAGTCCGAATGAAACTCGGCCGCACGTTATTCAGGGCGAAAAGCCAGTCATGGTCGGACACATCGCAGAAGAGCGGCGCGAAGACTTCTCGAATCTTCGGCATGAAGAACTTCCAGAAGGATGTGCCGCGTCCGACCTGATTTTCCCATAGCCGGGACTGACTTTCGTGAATGCCGAGCGACGCCGCCTCGGCCAGCGCGGTGCCGAAGTGCGTTGACTTGGGAAGTCCCTGCTCGTACATGGCGTGGCCCGATTCGTGAAGCGTTCCAAGAAAGGCGCCGACGAAGCCGTCCGCGCCGTAACGCGTGGTGATCCGCGTATCGCCGGGCGCGATGCCCGTGCAGAACGGATGGACGGATTGATCGAGCCGACCCGCCTCCATGTCAAAGCCAACTGCTTTCGCCACGATCGCGGCCATCTGCTTTTGCTTTTCAATCGGCAGTTCGATTCTCAGCACGTGCGTCGGCACGATCGGCTTGCTTTGCACGATGCGTTGGACCAACTCCACCAGCGCCGGGCGCAGCGAATCGAATACGGGGGTGATGGATGCGACGGTTTCCCCGGGCTCGTAGGCGTCGAGCAGGGCATCGTAGAGGTTGCCCGACGGGCTGCCGATGGAACGCGCAACCTGCCGCTGCAGGTCGATCATTTTCGTGAGCCACGGTTCGAAAATGTCGTATTTTTTCTTTTCGCGTGACTCGACCCAGGCGGCCTGGCTTAAGACGGTCGTCCGCGACAATTCTTCAACGAGCGAGGTCGGCAACTTTGTCGCGCGGTCGTAGTCGCGGCGGGCCTCGCGAACGACGGCCTTCTGCTCGTCATCAAGCGTCGTGGTTTCCAACTCACCGATGAGATCGCCGAGGCGTGGATCGGTTGCACGCCCGTGCGTGAGCCTTGAGATCAATGCGGACTGATCTGCCCGGAAGCCATTGCCGGCGGGGCTGAGCATGACTTGCTCGTCCCATCCGAGCAGGCTGCCCACGGATCCAAGGGTGGCCATTTCGCGTAAAGCGGTCAGCAATTCGGCGTAGGCGTCTCGCGGCATAGGGGCATTTTGCTCAAAGTTAGCCGCTCACGCGAGCGAAAAACGCTATCGATTCGCATAAAGCATCGCGCGCATCGCCCGCCAATAAATCGAAAAAACATGCACGGCCGCCAGGACGACCGATCCGCTGAGTACGAAAAGATACGTTGTCAGGTAGAGCGTGACCGATGCATTCACCATCAACAGGCAAAGATAGATCATGACCACCATCCAAGGCAGCAGCGACGCCAAAAGAACGTGCACCGCCACATAAGGGAGTGCTCGGCGCACCACGGGCTTCGGCAATCGCATGCCCCAGTACCGGGCTTCCAGCCAGGTGAGTTGAACCACCGCCAGATAAACGCCCACCCAGGCGGCGATCACCGCAAACGGAATGATCATGAGCAACCACGGCCGGCCCATCCAGGCGGGGGCGGCGTCGCATTGAAGCATGATCAAATAGTGAAGGATGATCGTCTTTGAATTGAACAGGATGATCGGAACCAGCGTGAGAATGCCGAAGAGCCGCGCGCGGGGGAGATCTCCGTGGATGGATAAGTTTCGGAAGAATTTCTTGGGCGCCCGCAGCACGTCCAGGAACGACTTCTGGAATCGCCAGGCGGGGGTTCCTTGTTTTGTTTCCCAGGCGGGAATGGAGCGGGGTGAGGACGTCGTGCTGAGGGCGATCGGCGTGCCGCATTCCGGGCAGTTGCCGGATTCAGGCAAGCCGTTCAGGACGTAGCCGCAGGATTCGCACAGAATATCGGTTGTTGCCGGAATGGCGTCATGAGGCATGACCGATGGTATACTGAATCCGCCGATGAATTACGTTGCGCGAGGGTTAATCCTGACAAGCCTGTTATTGCCGGCCTGCGATCGCGGGCACGAGCCGGCTCCGCCGCCGGCCACGCGGGCGGCGATCCCCGCGAGCCAGCCGGTTACCGCGGCGACCAGCCCGGTCATTCGGCCTCCAACACGCATCCCGTCGACTTTCGTGATCGACGGCCAGCCCTACGGCTTCCCGCCGGCCAAGCTGGTCCTGAAAAAGACCGACAACGGCATCCGCGCGACGCTATTCAGCGACGATCCCCCTGAAGCGCTGAAAGAAGATTACGTCGGCAACAGCTTCTATTTTGATGTCACGTTCGATGCCGACTCCATCGATGAGCTTGCCGGCCAGCAATATGTTTATCGCAACAGCGTGGGCGATCGCACGAATTCGACGACCGGCATTTTCATGACCGGCTCGAAACAGGTCCTCCAGCCGGTGACGGCAGCCATCGGGTTCGAAAAATCGGACGGGCGGTGGGTTGCCCTGGTGGGGGGCGATTTCCAGCTGTTCGATGAATCCTCTCAGAACGACGGCCCGGTCATGGTGAAGGTGCAGGCACGGCTCTCGCCCACGCTGGTGGATGCCAAGCCGTAGTGCCGCCGCGGGAAATCGAAATCCGCCGCGACCGGGGGATCGACCGCCCTACACTGGGTTATGAGTTTCACGTTGGACACGCTCGAGGGGCGTCGCCTGCTTGCCGGCGTGACCCTGCTGACGCACGGGTACCAGGGCAACATCACCGGCTGGGTAGCGACGGCCGCTGATGACATTGCCGCACGGTTGGGCGGGACCAAGTACGCCAGCATCTACACCATGACGGTGGACCAATCCGGCGGATCGCTCAAAGTCACCTCCTTTGGACCGGATTCCGGACAAAAGGACTACCGGGACACCCTCGACGGTGAAATGGTGCTGAAACTGGACTGGTCCAACGTCAGCGCCGGTTCGGTGCCGACGCAGAACGTCGCGTCCGTCGTGAGCGACTACCTGCTGGCGTCGCACGGAACCGTGCCGCCGCTGGCGCAGCTGCCGCTGCATTTGATCGGACATAGCCGTGGCGCGTCGCTGGTGTCTGCGTTGTCTCAGGACTTGGGTAAGGCCGGCGTGTGGGTGGATCAGGTGACGAGCTTGGATCCGCACCCTGTCGATGGCGTGAATGATTTTCTCGGCGTCAGTTTTGGGGACGCCAAGATGGCCAGCTATGACAACGTGGTGTTCGCCGACGATTACTGGCGGACCGACGGGGATCCCAATAACTCGGATTTCGACGGCGAACCTGTTGCCGGTGCTCACCAAGGAAATCTCAACGACATCGTGCAGAAAGATTTCTTCGTCTCTGCCCATGCGGCGGTGACCGCGTATTACGTCGGCACGATCAATACATCGAGCTTGCAGGGGGGCGATCATCCCGTCATCCCGGATTGGTATGGCAATTCGGCATCTCGGCAGGCGCTCACGGCGACGGGTTTTGCCTTTTCGACAATCGGCGGCGTGGCGCGGCCGGCCGATGGGGTTTCGACGCTGCTGGGCGGAAAAGGGGCGCGAACCGCGGCAGGGCAGTCCGGCTCGCAGTGGGCGAATGCGTTCGAGCTTTCGCTTGGCGCCAAATCGCTCAGTGCCGGCGAAGTGCTGCCAACGTCGCTCAAGATTGCGGATCGCGACAGCAGCACGC
>JBQCCH010000074.1:0-3240 GCA_051962375.1 Tepidisphaeraceae bacterium | reverse complement strand
AGCAACGCCCCATTCGGCGCGACCGGCCCGCTGCCGAATGATGTGACGGCAGCGTTCTACCTGCTGGCGAGCCTGGATCGCGTCCCGCTGCGCACGTTCATTTGCCCCTACAACGACGTCTTCGGTTACGTGGCCGATCCCGCGAATCCGGCGGATCGCTCCAACTTCGAAGACGTCAATCTCAACCTCGGCTACAGCTTTGCCGACCCCTACCCCAGTGCCGCCGCGGCTCGGGCCGGATATCAGTGGAACGCCACGCTCGGCGAAAGCTTTCCCCTCGCATCGGACAAAAATCCGGGCATCGACCTGCACGGCAGCAATGTCACCGCCGACGTCGCCCACGATGCCGCCGAAGGCAGCAGCACGAATCACGAGCGGGACGGGCAGAACGTTCTCTATGCCGACGGACACGTGCAATGGCAGCCCTCGCCCCTGTGCGGCCCGAATGGCGACAACATCTTCACCAATCGCCAGGGCGCTCTGAACGCATCCCCGGTCGACCGTTTCGATGCCCTGCTGCTGCCGACCGATGACCCGCGCTGATCGCGCACCTGACGTCCGATATTTTTTCTTTGACCCAAACTCGCACCTTGGTTTATAAACGAACCCGCCGGGGCAACGACATGTCTTCCCGGCATTGGTTGATCGAGTGGCTCTGTTCGCACGTCTGACGTGAACTTGTAAGCGATAGACAAATGCTGATTTGACTTTTCCGGCTCTGACGCGATGGTTTCGGCCATGCGCGTCCGCTCTCCGGCAAAGATCAATCTTCAGTTGCGAATCGGGCCCCTTCAGACGGACGGCTTCCATCCCTTGGTATCGTGGATGGTCACCTTCGGGCTCTTTGACACTCTGGATTTTTCGCCGGCTGACGAAGGGGTGACGGCGCTGACGTGTTCAGACCCGTCGATCCCCACCGACAGCCGGAATCTGGTCATCAAGGCCGTCGATCTGCTGCGGGCGGAATCGGGGTCGACCTCGGGGGTTTGCATCCACTTGGCGAAAACCATTCCAGCCGGCGGAGGCCTGGGGGGTGGAAGTGGGAATGCGGCCACCACGATGCAGGCGCTTAACACCCTGTGGCAATTGAAGCTGTCCCCCGAACGTCTCCGTCAACTCGCAGCCCGACTCGGGAGCGATGTGGCGTTCTTCCTCGACGCGCCCAGCGCGCTGTGCACGGGTCGCGGCGAAGTCGTCAGCCCGACGCCCGCGCCCAAGGGCCTGTTCGTCGTGCTGATCCTGCCCGACGTGATGATGCCCACCCCGGCGGTCTATCGGCAGCTCGATGCGATGCGGCCCGCGGGACAGGCCGGCGATTGGGATGCCCCGGTCGATTTCACGGTCTGGCAAAAGCTCCCGGTCGATGCACTTCTCGCGAAGCTGCAAAACGACCTCGAAGCCCCAGCCTTCGCCCTGCGACCTGATCTGGGCCAGCTTCGACATAACATCGAGCAAACCCTTGGCCGCACCGTTCGCATGTCGGGCAGTGGGTCGACGCTTTTCACCTTGTTTGATCAGAACGAAATTGCCGAAATAGCGGCAAAAAAAATCCAGGATGGATTTTCCGTGCGTACCATCAACGTGCCGTTGGCGGCACGGGTATGACAGTAGAATTCGGCCCTGCAGTTGCCCAGCCTGAACCGCTGGCGACACATGTCTGGCAGGGCGCGAACGTTAGGCTGTGTAGTCTCATATCGACTGTTTCAATGGAACGGAGTGTCCATGCGACTGTCCGAAATCAAAATCCACCTTTGCCCGGCCGATGCGGGTCGGCTCAAAGCGTTCTGCTCGGTGACCGTGGAGGATGCCCTGGTCATTCGAGACATGAAAATCATCGGCGGGGATGGCGGCCTGTTCCTGGCGATGCCCTCGCGAAAACTGAATGACCATTGCCCCCGCTGCCGCGAGAAAAATCACTTGCGCGCCCGGTTTTGCAACCAGTGCGGAACGCGTCTGAACGAAAATCGCCACCAGCGCTATCGGCTGGGGCCGGATCGCCTGAAACTTCACGCCGACATCGCCCACCCGATCAATGCCGCCACCCGCGCCGAGTTGGAGCGGGCGATTTTTACGGCCTACGATCGCGAAGTCGAAAAAAGCCATGAGCCCGGCTACGTCCCGACCCCCATCGACACCGATGTGCCGGACTTGGTCTTCGGCGTTAAATCGGGGGCCGCGTGAACTGACTCGCTGGTGCCCGTCATTGTCTCTCATCGCGACGTGGCGCGATCGAACGCCTGGCGTTGGATCGCGTCACGTTTTCCTATTGCCCCTGGTTTCGATTCACTGATAATCGCTGGTGCAGGCCGATCTTGAACGCATCGAACCTTTGTCGCGTGGCGAGGGCCGATTGGCGTCGGACGAGGCCCTGACATCGTCATGAAACCCAAACGCTCCACTCGTCGTGGTGTGACGCAAGGCGACATCGCCCGGGCGGCGGGCGTCTCACGCTCGATGGTCACCATGATCCTGTCCGGCACCGACGAGGCTTCCACCGCCACGCGCGAACGCGTTCTATCGGCCGCCCGCGAACTGCGATATCGCCCCAACCTGCTGGTCCACGGAATCCGCACCGGCAAGAGCCTGGCGGTGGGCGTCGTCATTCCTCCGCTGCCGTTTTTCGGGCATGTGATCCACGGCATACATGACGGCTTGTTTGAGCACGGGTTTTTGCCCCTCCTGCACTATCGTGCCGCCCCCGATGGGCCTGCGACGAATGAGGAGGAGTTGAATGTCATTCATCAGCTTCTGGATCGACGCGTCGACGGTGTGATCCTGCTGGCCAACGACGAATCGGTCGATGATCTGTACTTTCGAGAGGTCTGGGAGCGGGGGATTCCGCTCCTGGCCATTGATCGGCCGCTCGGCAATACGCATGCCGATTTCGTCGGCACGGACGACACCGAGGGCGGACGCCAGGCGGCCGAGCACCTGCTGAATCTGGGTCACCGGCACTTCGGCCAACTCGGGGGCAGCAAGCGCATTGGCACATTCGCGGGACGGCGCATCGGATTTGAAGCTGCCCTGAACGAGGCCGGCGCAACCTGCCACACCGTCGAGGTGCAATCCGAAGATGACTGCGGACCGGCGGCCGTTGAATTGCTTGCCGCATCGCCGAGACCGACCGCGATTTTCGCGCACCGCGATTACGCCGTCCCCCACCTGTATGCCGAGGCCAGGCGGCTGGGTCTGCGCATCCCGGAGGATCTTTCGATCGTCGGTTACTCCGACTTCGAATTC